>JBBTCJ010000121.1:0-5405 GCA_038043285.1 Planctomycetota bacterium
CCCCCACCCAGTAGTCGCCCCCGTCAATCCATTCCTGCGCGTCCTGGTAATACCCCACCCGTCTCGCGTTCGGCAGCGTCGCATCGTCCGCGACCACCACCCCTTCGCCGCCGTCGGGCCCCCGGGCCGCAACGCTGGCGATGGCCGTCTGCGCGGCGAAGGCGTGCCCCAGCCCGGCGGTGGCCAATTCCTCCCACCCAATTCCGCCGCGCTGCCCGGGGACGTAATAAAGAAATCCCATCGCCATCACTCGCTCCGCGGCTTTCCCTTCATCGCGTCACAGATGGTCCGCGCCGTCGCAAACCGATGCAGCAGCAGATAAGTGACGATCGTCGTCGGCACCGCCGCCGCCAGCACCAGCAGCCCGGCCGCCAGGAGCACCCAACTCGGCGATTCATTCATGTTTCCGCCGACCTGGCTGCTGGATTGCACGCTCACCCCCGCGCCCATTGTCGCCCCCTGTTGGGTCTCGCCGCTTTGGTTCTCCCCGGTCTCGGTCTGCTGGTCTGTCGTCCCACCGGCCTGATTCTGTGCCATGTCTTGCTGCCTATCGGGACTCAGCGTCTTGTTCCCCGCGAAACAGCCGCCGAGGAACCAGCACGCCATCAGCCCTACCTCACACAGGTGCTTCCATCGGCCGTGGGCCATTAGTTGGTCTTCACTCCCTCCACCGTCGTCTCTCCCCGCGCTCCGCCCTGATGGTAGGCCACGCTCTTCTGTAGTTGCAGCACCCGTTCGATCAACAGGCTCGTGCGGCTCGTGCCCCAGTCGTCGACGATGGTCACAATCGTTCCCTGCAGCGCCTCCAGGTTCGCAAACCAGGAATCCACCGCCGCCCCGCTGCCGAACTTGATCGCGGTAAAGGCGAATGGCGAATCCCCCTTGCCCAGCAGTTGCGCTCCGTAGCCGTCGATGCCCGTAAGTTCCCATCGCTCGACGCGCTGCTTGAGCGCCGCCGCGTTGCCGCTCACTATGTCGCAGGCGATGCCGCCGATATACCCGGCCACGGTCGCTCGCCTCCTAGCTGATCGCCGTTGCCGTGGTCACCACGATGGGCGCATTGGTTCCGTCATAGGTGCACCGCATCCGCAGCTCGCACTCCGCCGCGTCCACGCCCTGGGCGTCGACCGGCGTTTCCACCGTGGCGATCCCCGCCGCGGTCAGCTTGACGTGCACCGCGGAAGCGTCGGGTTCGTAGGCTCCGCCGACCTTGCGCTTGCGCAGATAGATGGCCGTGTTCGCGTGCGTCGGGGCCTTCCCCAGCAGCGGCACGTTGGCCGTCTTCAGCCAATCCAGCCGAACGCCCCGAATGGTGATCTCAGGAATGATCCGTTCAATGTGCGTGTAGCGGTCCCAGGTCTCCGACTCGCTTCCCTCGCTCTTCGCCTGCACGCCGAAATCAACGCTCAGCGATCGGAATTGCTGTAAGGCCAGCCCCGCAATGGTGATCGGCCCCAGCGTGAAGCGATCCGTGTCCGCGATCCCCGCCGGCAGCGAGACGTTCTCGGTCATGGCCACCGGATCGTTGGCGCCGTCGAACGCCGCAATGGCCCCCAGGCCCAGCTCCGCGTCCGCCTGATGACCCGCCGTGAGCCGCGTCAAATAGGCGATGCCGTCCAGGAAGACGTACTTGCGATGCGCCGCCCCCGTCGCCCGCGTTCCGCCGCTCTGATGTTTGCCCGCGTAGAACGTCAGCCCGCCGCTCAAGTCCCCGATCTTCTTCCCCGTGAGCGGGACTTGCGCCAGCGCCACCACCAGGTCGCGCGAGGAGAACTCCGCCGCGATCTTCTGCCCGGCAATGTGCCCATGCCGCGCGTACACCTCGCCGCTGGTGGGATCGCTCCGCACCTCCGTGCCGGTCGCCATCCGCAGCGACCCAATCCCGTTGAGCACCGTCGTGCCAAACTGCACCACGGATAGGCCGTGAATCTCTCCAATGGGCATCGCAACACCTCACGTGCGCGGCCCCACAACCCGCTTCGGTTTTCATCGTTGCGTCCAATCGACGCCCACCGCGTCGCTACGCTCGCCGTGCCGTTTCTTTACGGCGTCGGATCAAAGAGCACCCGCATCTCCAGGGTCGCCGCCGCGGCGCCTGCGTTGGTCAGATACAGCGACGTCACGTCGGCCGTCAGCTTGAAGGTGCTGTACTCATCCGTATGCCAGATGTACGGCTTGTTGGCCTTCAAGCTGATGGTGTTCGTCGGCGCCGAGGGGCTGTTGGTCTCCACGGTCAGATCCTTGTCCGACAACAGGTAGAACGACTTCACCTGCGAGACGTCAATGTTCACCAGCACCTGTAGATCCGTGCTCGCCGCGGGCACCGACACGCTGAGCGTCGTCTGAGCCTCGGTGCTGTAGGCGAACTGCCCGCTCACCGCCCCATCGCCGGTCAACACCTCTTCTTTTATCGTGTGCGTAAAAGCCATCAGACCGCGCTCCCTTCGTTTTCAATCGCCGATCGGCACTTCTAAATGCTGATCTCTCGCGACACCTTCATCGCCCGCAGCGATTGATTCAGCCACCGATTGAACATCGCCGCCAACGTCCGCGTCTCCTCCGGCGAAACCCGCGTCATCTCATCCCGCTTGTCGATGGCGGTGTATGGGTTTTTGTAGTTCAGCTTGTTCGCCGCCATCACAATTCGCACCCCGTGCCGCGTCGGCCGCACGTCCCGCCGCGCGGTAATGTCCCGGCTCTCCCCGGTGTACACCAGCGGCAAGGTGTGGCCGAATTTTCTCAGCTTCCGTCCGCTGTAGCTCCGCCGAAAACCCTTGCTGGACGCCGCGTCTTTCTCACCCTTACGCGGCGTGTACCCATACTCCCTGGCCCCGGCATGGGTGAAATGCTTGGGCCGCATCTGCCGATGCCAGTGGTTGCCGATCTCCTCCCAGACGCGCTTCAGGATTTGCGGCAGCTCCCGCTTCATCAGCCACGGCGTGGCCCCAATCTCCCGAATTTTAATCAACAACATGACGCTTCCGCTCCCTCGGTCGTCGCCGTTCCCGAATCAACCACCCCACTCCACCCGCACGTCCATCCACAAGAAATCGCCCTCGACGACCTCTTCGTCGTCGCCGCACCGGTATGGTCCCGCGGGCGCCATGCGCTCAATCACCAGGTAGGCGCTGGTCACGCCGGAGGTCGTCGAGTTAGTCTCCAGATCATCGAGGATTTTTCCGGCGTCGTTTTCCAGCTTCCGTGACGCCTCTCCCGGGGCGTCGCCGGCGGCGTAGTTCTGCACCAGCCGCAGATGCAGCGTCCCGCCGTCTTTGTGCACCCCTTGGGCGATCCGCTCCCGCCGATGCCCGTCTTCCGGGTCCGTCCACACGATCGCATAAGGCCGAAGTCCCTGTATCTCGCTCTTCGTATAGGCGTCCGCATTGGCCGGGGCGGGCAGTGCTTCGTGATGGATTTTTGCCAGCGCCTCCGCCTGATTCGCCGCCCCGCACCAGGTCCGAAACGCCGGCGAATCCGCGAGCGACAGTCGCAGGGCCTCCTCCGCCAGGCTGATCGCGCTTTCCGCCGCCGTGGACACTGCCGCTGACTCCGCTCAATGGGTCCCCGCCGAGGCAATAAAACGATCAACTGCTTTTTCGATACTACTCACCCGTTGGCCGAGATCGTCGCTGGCCTTCTCGACGTTAATCATCCGCACGCTGATGTTGCTCGCCCACCAGATCAGCGCCCCGGTCTGTAATAAGATGGCGACCGTCAACGCGCTGCCGAGGGTCACCAGATAGCGCTTCAGCCCGTTTGATTCATGGGACATGAATCAGTTCCTCAGCGTCTGCCCCGGTAGCCGGTTCGCGCTGCCTCGGCCAGTCCGATCCGCACACAAACCATCCGCACCAGCGTTCCGCCGATCTGTTCGATGGCCTTCACCGCGTAGCGGTCCGCGCCGATGTCCAGTTCGTCATTGAGTCCTGGGTCCGCCACCCCGCCCTCCGCCGCCCCCGCATCCGTGCGCATGGTCACCGTTCGCATCCGCACGAAGGTCCGCCCCTGATCGTCTTGTTCGTCCGGCGTCTCTTCTTCCCCACCGATGATCGCGGTCAGGTTCACCGTCCCGCCGACCGCCGGGCGATAGACCACCGCTTCGCCGCCGCTCTGCATCAGCGTCGGCGCACCCATCTCGCCCATGAGCGCGTCAAAGTCGCTCCCCATTCCTGGCTCTCCGCCGCCGCGCCGGGCGGTCGCGGGTTGCCCCGCGCCGCCCGGACGCTCGGCGTCGGCGGACGACGTTCATATCGCCGTCAAAGGCGCGCCCAGGCGCGGTGTGGGTCCGCGCCCGGGCGCTAACGGCGGCCGTATCACTACGCGCCGGTGATGAGGTGCCCCGCTTCCGTCAGCAGCACCACCTCGTCAGTCTGCATCCGTGCCCGGATCACGTCGCCGCGCACGGTCTCATCCCGGTAGCTCTCCACGGTGGCCCCGATCGACGAACCATCTTCCGACCAGTGGAACGTGCGTCCGATGCACGCCTCGCGAAAGTCGTTGCTCGTCGCCACCCGGCAGACCATGACCTTGGTCTTGTCCCAGACGCTTCCGACGACCGCGGCCTGACCCTCCGCACTGCTGAGGAACACGCCGCCGCCCACCAGAACGTAAGGCAGATCAAAGGCCGACTGCATCGCCGCCAAGTTCAACCCCTTGGTGGTCGGGTCATACAGACCGCTGGACTTCACGCGATCCACGACCTGCGCGACTTCCCGCAGGTCCAGCCACGTCTTGTAGGACATGATGATCGCGTTGGCGATCAGCCCGCTGCCGTCGTAAATCTTTTGCTTCGCGTTCTTGACGTCCGTCAGCGGGGTGGCGCTGGCGGCGGTCGCCCAGGCCGCGGCGGCGGCGGTTGTCAGCGCGGCCCCGGTCCATCGGGCGGTGTCGATCACTGCGGCGGACACCCTCTTCTCGTAGTTCCGCAGCACGACGTCGCGGGCACGCATCGCCGAGATCTGCTCGGCGTCGAAGTACTCCGCGTACATCCGCGACTCCGCGTCGTCGACCGGTTCCTCCCAGCCGTGCTCTTCGGTCTGGAAACTCGCCGGCGCGAAGGTCCAGTCGCCGCGCGGATACTTCGCCCCGGGGGCGCGCTTGGTCTCGCCGCCCTTGAGGATCTGCTCAATCGGAATCAGCCCGAACTTGCCGCCGTCTTTATGGGTCTCAAAAACCGGAAAAACCTGCTGCCCGATGAACCCCAGGCGATTGAGTTCCAGACCAAACTCCATGAACGACCCCGCCAAGTCGGGTCGTTTTGTGGCCAAAGCTCCTGATGGACTCGGCATCGTCTCTACCTCCCTGCTGCGCGGGCCCACATGCCGCTACGGTGGTTCCGCGTCGACGATGCCCACCACACCGCGACCGCGATCGTTTTTTGTCTCAGCCCTTCTGGGCTGCTAGTA
>JBBTCJ010000122.1:0-3699 GCA_038043285.1 Planctomycetota bacterium
CCAGGCGGATTGTGCGGCCCTTCGCGGCGGCGCGACGCTCGAGTCGGCCATCCCCCTGCATGGTGTCGCGGTCTAGCAGCCCGTGGCAGAAGTCGTGGCACGGCCTTCCAGGCCGTGTTTTCACGGGCAAGATGCCCGTGCTACGCTGCCTTGCGACACTTTCGCCGCAGGCTCCTCCTAGAGGGTGTTTGAGAAGGACGATCTGTGCGGCGGGCGTAAGCAAGTGATTCCCAAAACATTCGGGTGAAGACGTGAAAGACCGCTCCCTCACGGTCGCGGCTCTGATCAAACAACGGCCCTTCAAACACGCTCTAACACCCGAACCGTTGCTGTGCACTGTGCGGCGTCGCGGTTCAGCCGCGGCGTAGGACTTGTCCGGCGACCGGGCCCGACAGTTTGCTGCCCACGAGCAGCAACAACGCGAGCACGACCAGACCCCATTCCGAAACCGCGGGAATCGCGGTGAAGTTCGGATCGCAGATCACCTGATCGCAGGACGCGCCGCGGGTCCAGGTGCACTTGCCGCACTGGCACTCGACCAAGGTGGTCGCCGTGCAGCTCGCCCGCGTCCGATCGCCTCCCGCGGCGCCGTCACAGCAAGCGCCGGTCGCAGGGACACAGTTGAGGCACGCGGCTCCCTCGCCCCAGAGACAGTCGTCGCAACTGCACGCCCCGCTGGTACCGGTGGCGCAGTGGCCCAACAAGGTATCGCAGCACGCGCCGGTGACCTCGCGGCAGGTCACGCCCGCGCAGGATCGGCCGACCGACCAATTGACGTACTGACCCACGGGACATTGGGCCAACGTGGTCTCGGAGCAGGAACCGCCCGAACCCGGCCCGGCGTTGCAGCACGCGCCGGTCACGGCCTCGCAAGCGGGGACCATAGAGCAAAGCTTGTTCAGGTAGTACGTTTTGTAGTCACCGGTGCAGGCCGCCGCGCCGACACCATTGGTGCAAGCGCCGCTGATCGCGTCGCAGCACGCTCCGCCCGAAATGGGCGAACCACAGGCCGTCTTTTTGTACACGCCCACCCTTCCCAACGAACCGACGGGCGGGCTTGCGTCATTCCACTGGGAAACGCGAACCAGATAGGCGTTGCCCGGGACCGTGGCCAGACAGGTGCAGGATTCATAGTCGCCGGAGGGAGGGAGCACGTTGTTGTAGCACGGCGCGCCGGGGTCGGATCCGGCGCCGTAGGGGCCTAAGTCACAGTCGTCGTTCTCTACCAGCGGGGTGTTCAGGTCCGCCGGATCGTAAACCCGCAACAGCGTATCAAAGCCCGAACCGCAGGAGTTGAACGAGGTGAACGGGGTGTCGGCGGTGTAGAGATAGTATCCATCGGAGTTCAGGTATGGTCCGTTCTCGGCGTTGTTTAATGGGCACGGTGCATCGGACGTACACTGACGCGGGCAGGTGCATTCGCCCGGCTGCCCCGGGGCGATACACTGACCGGGACAATTGGCGTCCAGGCCCGGACCATCGCACTCCTCCACCGCGGGCTCGAACGAGCCATTGCCGCAGTGGGGCGGACACTCCTCGTAGGTGATCTGGAAGTTGTCGATGTCCCAGGCATTGCTTGCTACGTTGTTCGTCCAGAATGCGGCGCGTTCAGCGCCCGCGGCCTGACCAACCGGCCTATGACGATAAACCGCGCGACCGTCAAAGAAGTAGGTGTACTCGTTGGTGCACGCATTGAGCGATACCCTGATGTGGGAGTACGATCCGTCTGGACCCTTAAAGCCGTTGCCGAGAAACGCATAACCTCGCATCGCTCCATCATAGGCATGAACGTAGAAAACGCCGCAATGCGCCGCGTAGAAGTACATCAGCACACCAATCACGTTTGGATCGGAGTCCGCAAGTGTATAGATCTGGAGCGGCATGTGAGGCCACGGCAGGCAGTTTCCTAAGAGCGCAATGTCCAGGTCAAGATGCGTGACTCCAGGCGGCACCGCCGGTTGCCGCGGGGACCGTGCGCCAATGGCGCAATTACTGCTAAAGCCTGTGCAGCCCGGTGGATAGCCGCCGAGCGGGTCACCTTGAAGCCGAAGGTGCTGTCGTCCGGTTTTCGGATTGGCCGTGTCGATATGCGGTTCCACGCAACTGGCGGAGCCGGAACCCCAGCCGTTCAACGGATTCGGGTTGGCGAGGTTGCAGCAATGCCCCGAGGCGTCCGGGAACGACGAGCCGCAGATCCCGAATCCGGCCTCCCAGCCGCACGAACCTTCGGACGCCTCGAACCCGGTGGACGGGCAGATCGACGCGGACTGCGCGTCGAGTGTCGGCGCGTCGCCGAGGCGAATCGCCAATTCCTTGATCCGGGCCTTGCGTTGTCGTCTTGGATCATCGCCCGTGGCCCTGGGCACGAATACCACAAGCAGCGCGGCGCCAGCGCACGTCAAACCGAATGCAGTACGGAGGTGTTGCGGCGATCTCATCTGCCCCTCCCACGCCAAGTCACGAGGTGCAACGACCCAGCCAGCACCGAAACGGGTCGCACAAGCCAACCGGTCTCGAAAGTCGTGCCCCCAGGATAGCTCTTTTCCCAAGTGCTGGTCAAGGAAAAACTCCACCCTCGACGGCCAATTCCGGCGGGCGGGCCGGGCTGTCGTCGGCAGACGAGCGGGGGCGGCCTCCGCCTCCCGCGTGATCCGCGTTTTCGATCCGCCAGGCGGGAAAATTGGGTTCGTTTGGTAATTTTCCTTTCGCGCCGCGGCACGGGAACACGGGGAACTGATGATCGTCGAATGCGGAATGCATAATGAAGGGAACGGCACATGGTCGTCCACCGCGCATCGTGTGGCGAACCACGCGAATCCGCGAGGCTCCTATCTATAGAACTTTGCGCGCGCTCGTTTTGGGTACATGGTAGAGCGAGCGCCCGCGCCGAAGGGGTTGCGAAGCCCCCTCACCCTGCCCTTTCCCCCAAGGACGGGGGAGAGGGGCGATTTCGACTGGCGATTGGAGGCGGGCACGCGGAACATGCCGAGGACGATTGGCGCCCCTACCCGGCGGTGGACAACACCGGCAGCGGGATTCGGCGATCGGTGGTGCGGACCCACGTGCCGTGCGTTCGATCGGGCGTGGCGCGTTCGAGGCAAACGGGGACGAGTTCCCCCTTGCGGATCGACCCATCAGCCTCGAAGTACACCTCGAAGTAGCGATCGGCGCGGCCAAAGGCGATCGCGCCGGCAGGGATGACGGCGTTGTCGCGGATGGCTTCATCGGCGAAGACGTCCGCTCCCTCACGGTCGCGGTACTGATCCAAGATGCCCGCTCCCTCACGGTCGCGGCTCTGATCAAACGACAAGTCCAACGACAAGTCGTGCGCGCGGGCAGGCGGGGTGCGCAGCGTTCCTTCGACGATGACTCGCTCGACCATTCCGATGAGCGTCCGGCGATAGTCCAGTGAACATTCCCGCTCCAAGGCGGCGAGCATTTGCAGCCGCTCTCTAATCACCGGGTGCGGGACGAATCGATCCGCCCAACGCGCCGCGGCCGTCCCCGGTCGAGCGCTGAAGGGGAACCCATGAATCTTGACGCACTTTGCGTGTCGCGCAACGGCGACGGAGGCCTCGAAGTCCGCTTCGGTCTCGCCGGGGAAACCAACGATGACGTCGGTGGAAATGGCCGGACGATCCAACGCCGCTTGGACCTGATCGATCATGGCCAGGTAGTCTCCCGCGTCGTATTGGCGGT
>JBBTCJ010000123.1:0-13954 GCA_038043285.1 Planctomycetota bacterium
CCGTAAGGATGTTGATATGACCCCATGCGGGGCGGGCGGACCACCGCCCGCCCCCGTGGGTGCTTGATGTTCTGGATTCCCATAGGCATCCGATTCGAGCCGCTCTCTACGGAGCGGCTCGTTTGCTTCCTGGACGCCGCGGGTCGGTACCGTGCGTGGAGGGGCTGCGGCGAGAAGGAGGCGGGATCGAGAATCGCGGCGCGCCGCAGAATGTCAGCAAATGGCGTGGCGGATCATTGAGCGGGGAGAGCTTGGAGTTCGCGGCGTACAAGGTCGATGAGCGGTCCGAGGGTGCCGGCTGAAAAATCGAAGGTCGCGCCGGCCGCCTGAAAAAGCTCCGGAAGCCGTCGGCTACCCCCCAGGGCGAGGGCTTGCCGGTATCGCGCGACGGCCTGGCTGAGGTCTTGCCGGGCGTTGCGCCATACCTGAAGCGCCCCCAACTGGGCAATGGCGTACTCGACGTAGTAGAAGGGCACTTCGAACAGATGCAGTTGTTTCTGCCACCGGTAGGCGATGGCGTTTTCATATCCGGAGTAGTCCGCGATGCCGCCGAAGCGGTGATGCAGGGCGAGCCAGTGTTTCCGGCGTTCGTCGCGCGAGTGGTGCGGGTTGGCGTAGAGCCAGTGCTGGAACGCGTCGATGGTCGCCACCCAGGGGAACAGGCTGATGATTCCTTCGAGTTCGAGGCGCTTGGCGCGGGCGAGATCCTCAGGGAGATAAAACTCATCGAGGAAGTCCAGGGCCAGCAGTTCCATGCCCATGGAGGCGACCTCGGCGAATTCAATCGGGCTGCCGCGATAGGCGAGCAGGGGATCGTGCCGGGCGGCCTGGCTGTGGAAGGCGTGGCCCCCCTCGTGAATCAACGTGCTCACGTCGCGTTGCAGACCGACGGCGTTCATGAAGATGAAGGGGTGGCGGGCTTCGTCGTAGGTGGCCTGGTAGCCCCCCGGGGCCTTGCCTTTGCGGCTTTCGAGGTCGAGGTGTCGGCCCCGCCGGAGTTGATCAAACTCCGCGCCGAGCACGGGATCAACTCGATGGAACGCGCGAGACGCCTTGTCGCAGAGTTCAGCAGCGGTCTGGAACGGACGCAGCGGGGGACGACCTTTCACGTCGACGGCGAGGTCCCAGGGGCGTAAGGGGTTGACGCCGAGATCCGCCAGCCGTCGACGCTGGATGTCCCTCATTACGGGGACGGCGGCCTCGGCGACGGCGTCATGGAACGCGAGGCAATCCTGGGGCGTGTAATCGAACCGCTGCTTGGCCTTGAAGGCGTACTCGCGGTAATCGCTGCACGCAGCGTTGAGGGCGATCTGATGCCGCAGACGAATGAGCTGATCGAAAATGTCCTCCAGCCGATCGACGTCCTGAAGTCTCCGAGCGGCCTCTGCTTCCCAGGCGGCGTGGCGGAGCGAACGATCGGTTCGCTCGGCGTACAAGGCGAGTTGTTGGAGCGTCTGCTCCCTCCCGTCGAATTGAACGGTCTGGGCGCCGGCCACCTCCTGATACTGCTGCTCAAGTTTGGCTTCCTCGGTCTGGAGCGGGACGTTCTCCTCGCGGAACAACTCGACGCCGGCGCGAACGCTGCGGTCGAGCACGAAGTAACGGTCGCGCGGAAGCTGCCGAGACGCGGCGGACTCGGCGTACTTCACGTTGAGTTCATGACAACGGAGCTTGCAATGGGGATCAATGTTCTCGATGAAGTCGAGGAACGCGGCCTTGCATTTCGGATCGTCCGTCTGACAGGTCATCCTGACGTGGCGATCCGTGCCCACCTCCGCAATGGCGGCGGCCAGTTCGCTGTAGTCCAGCAGCCAACGCTCCAGGTCGTCAGTCGTGTCGATCCGCCGATCGCGGAGTCGGTCGAAGTACGGCTCGATTGACGGCCAATCCTGAAGAAGGTCGTTCGGAGCGACAAGCCGCCGCGGGAACTCCAAGCCCGGGTTCATGATCTTAAGTCTAAACGGAGCCGGGCGTTTGCGAAACCGCGGGTCGCCGCCCGAGGTGCGCCAGGGTCGGTCGGAGGGTGGTTCTCAGGGCGAATCCTTGGGCTGGCTGATTTTTCTATCGGTCGAGTCGCGCACCGACGTGCGCACGGTGCGGCTGGCGATGCCGTAGCTGCTGATCGAATCTTCGCCGGCGGGTCGGATCGTTCGGAAGGAAGCTCGACGTTGCGCTCGATGCTTTCGGTGACGAAGTGGATCTCTTGGTTGCTTCTGCGTTGCCGGGTGACTTGCTCTGTGCGAAACGGAAGGAAGCAGCCCCTCCATGGAACGGTAGTCGCTCAAAAGAATCCCCATCGGGGCAGGGCCATGAATGCCGCGGCTCGGATCGACCCGTCAGATTCGGATGGACCCGTCAAATGAGGCGTGACGGACCACTGGAACCCCAACAGTTTGCGAAATAGTTGTTGTCGGAATGGATTGCCGATGATAAACTAGGCAAAGCTGTCGGCGTACCGGGATGTTCGGGATCCCGTCCGGCTGGCTTGCGATCGTTGGATGCAGGCCGATCGCGGAAGGTGCGACCAGGAACGCGGGGTTCCTCTGTCGCGTTTTCCGCCATCGGCCCGTCGAGAAATGCCGTGGATGAGGCACAGGTTTTGGCCCGCGCGCAAGCGGTCGTCGGGCACGTCTTTCAGGATGCAGAACTTCTTCGGACAGCCCTGACCCATTCGTCAGTCGCGGACACTCGAGTTCGCAGCAACGAGCGATTGGAGTTTCTGGGCGACTCGGTTCTCGGGCTGGTCGTTTGCGAGGAGCTGTATCGTCGTTTTGGCGCGTGGCTCGAAGGCGATCTGACCAAAGTCAAATCCAACTTGGTTTCACGCCGGATCTGCGCGCGCATTGCCGACGAGGCGGGATTGGCCGATCTCCTTATTCTCGGGAACGGACTTGGCGAGCGAAGCGAGCTTCCGATGTCGGTTCGTGCAGCCGTGTATGAATCGCTGATCGGCGCGGTGTTCTTGGACGGAGGTTGGCTGCCGGCCCGGAGATTCGTCCTGACCACGATGGGCCCGCACCTGGAGGGCTGCGGCGGCGACGAAATCCTGAACAACTACAAATCCACGTTGCAGCAACTGGTGCAGCGACAATTGGCCGTTTCGCCTTATTACGAGCAACTCGACGAGCAAGGCCCGGATCACTGCAAGTGTTTTGAGATTTGCGTGGTGGTCAATGGAGAGCGGTTTCCGAGTGCATGGGGGCCGAGCAAGAAGGAAGCGGAGCAGGAGGCCGCTCGTCGCGCGCTGGAGGTTCTACAGGACCGTCCGGGCGTCGCGGAAACCCAATAGGCATTCAACAGTCACGGCCGAGTATGGAGGCCGCGGCATACCGCACTTTCACGTTTGGGGTCCCGGACGGAGGGGGCTGGCCACACTGGCGGCCCCGACCCCATGGTACCTGGTGGGCGGAAACACCCTTGCACGCCGCGCGGTTTGCTTGCTCCGCGGAGGGGAAACTGGTATCATGAACTCCACCGTTTGGGAGCGGGTGATGCCAATCTTACTTGCTTGCATAGCCTTTGCGTCATTGGCCTCCGCGCCCGATGAGGCGGTGGCAAGCCCGACGAAAGCGCGCGACGGAGCCTTCGCACCCATTGTGCCGCCTGCCGCGCCAATCGAATACCTCGACGATCCATACGCCGCGCCGTTGCAGTTCCGCGCCCGGACGTCGTCGGCGGCGGGGACCATCACCTACAACGGGTTCACCAGCGTCCAGGTCAATGTGGATGCGAACGGCAACAACATCGTCGGCGATGCGGCCAATGAACCATCCATCGCGGTCGATCCTTTGCACCCTCACCGAATGGCCATCGGTTGGCGGCAGTTCGGCAACGTGACCAGCAACTTCCGCCAGGCGGGTTGGGGGTACACGCGCGACGGCGGACGGAACTGGACCTTCCCGGGAGTCATCGAGCCGGGCGTTTTCCGTTCCGATCCGGTCCTCGAGTCCGATGCCGACGGCGTTTTCTACTACAACAGCCTCACGGTCGTTTCCGGCGGTTACTTGTGCAACGTCTTCAAGTCCACCGACGGCGGACGAACGTGGGATGCCGGCGTATATGCCTATGGCGGCGACAAGCAATGGATGGCCATCGATCGAACGGGCGGCATTGGACATGGGAACATTTACTACGCCTGGGACTACGCCGGCTGCTGCGGCAGCGATTGGTTCACGCGATCCACCAACGGCGCTCTGAGCTTTGAAGCTCCCATTCCGATTCCCGAGGAGCCGATCTGGGGCGTGACGACGGTCGGCCCCGATGGTGAAGTCTATATCGCCGGGCGGCGGAGCTCCACGGACGCCGAGTTTGTCGTTGCCAAGTCGTCCACCATCAGGAATCCATCCTCACCGCTGGCATTCGACTTCGGCGTGCAGGTCGATATGGGGGGCGACCATCAATACTATCTTCTCACCGGTCCCAATCCGGGGGGACTGCTTGGACAAGTATGGATAGCGGCGGATCACTCGAACGGACCGACGCGGGGGTATGTTTACATGCTCTCCTCGGTCGACCCTCCCGGTCCGGACCCGCTCGACGTCCACATTGTTCGGAGCACTGATGGCGGGTTGAACTGGAGCGCTCCGGCTCGCGTCAACGACGATGTCGGCACGAATGCTTGGAACTGGTTCGGCACGATGGACGTGGCCCCCAATGGCCGCATCGACGTGATTTGGAACGACACGCGGAATGATCCGGGCGATACGGATTCGCAGTTGCGGTATGCCTACTCCATCGACGCGGGGCAGACGTGGTCGGGCAGCGTTGCGGTCGGCCCGGTTTTCGATCCGCTGATCGGCTGGCCGAACCAGAACAAGATCGGCGATTACTACGACATGGTTTCGGATGCAGTCGGCGCCAACGTCGCCTACTCAGCTACGTACAACGGCGAGCAGGACGTCTATTACCTACGCATCGGGCAGTATGACTGCAACAACAACGGCGTCGGCGACGCGACGGACATTTCCAACCAGACCTCGACCGATCACAACGCCGACGGCATTCCCGACGAGTGTCAATTGGACATCATTCCGGCCACGTCCGGCTGGGCTTTGATCGTGCTGGTGATTTCCACCCTCACGGCAGCGACGCTGGTGCTTGGGCGACGCGTCTTGCGGATACCGGCGTAGGGCCGTTCCC
This sequence comes from Planctomycetota bacterium, assembly GCA_038043285.1. Taxonomy (GTDB): domain Bacteria; phylum Planctomycetota; class Phycisphaerae; order UBA1845; family UBA1845; genus JBBTCJ01. The sequence continues at coordinate 5,140 of JBBTCJ010000123.1, forward strand.
AGGGTCTTTCAACTGTGTAGGTCGGGCTTTGCCCGACACAAAATGTTCCGCCAGGCACAGCCCGCCCTAAAGGTACTGCCCATATCGCAGCGCATTGATGGACATGCGCGCGGATTGGGCGCCACGCGCAACGTCGTCGATCGGGTGTGCGAGTCGACGAGCCCATCGGATTCCATGAGAAACTGGGGTTTACCCAACATCAGCACAAGGTCGCAGCAAACAGGTCTATGCGGCTTCAGGTGACGGTATTCCTCTACGAGGATGCGGGTTGAGCCTGTTTACGAAGAAACAGCATACTGCCGACCACGGCGATTCCGAGCGTGGACGCGAGGAGCCCCCAAGTCGAAGTTGCAGGGACATCGGTTGCTTCGGTAATAGTGACCGTGAGCGTCCCGGAGTTACGCGTCCAGTAGTCATCGCTCATCCGAAAGTTGACCGGGTTCCCTTGACCCGCGTAGTAGGTGCGGTATCGGTGGGACGGGCTGTAAGTGTGTGCCAGGAACGTTTGACCGTCAGTCGTACCGAGCCAATTGGGAGACGTGTAGTCGATCTGTAAATCGAGTAGATCCGGCTCAGTCTGCCACGGGTACTCTTCAGACCACACATCAGCCGGGAAATTTCCGTTTTCGAACCACTCCGCATCGCAACGCCAAAGCGCCGGAACGTCACGTAACCAAGTACCCTCGACTTCAAACAAGTATAATTTTCGTTGTTCAAGTGGAGAAGAGTTGACACCAGTGGTGCTTTCGCTAGGTATAACCAGAATCTCTCCGACTGTGACTTGCGTGGACGCAAGTAGGACGATAGTAGCTGTGAGCAGCCGCATATTCCGCCTCCGATCCCAGCCAAACTGCAACACACGCCGCCGCTCGGCGTTTACCAAATCGTGATGGTATACGGCGCGGAGTTCGCGGGCAAGTGAGAATCACCGCCGTATTCTTTGCCAGCCCGTTCCGTCGTTTGCGGCTGGCCTACGTCCGCCGGGAGACGGGGTGCCGCACGGCACGGAATGGTCTCGCCGATAAAGTGCGACTGGATGCGGCCTTTGATTCTCGGAATCGAGAGTGCGTCTCACGGCGTTGCTAGCAATGACAGTGCCAGTGAGGTCATTCCGCGCACTCCGGTCTCAATGGTGGGTTCGGGGTCGGGGTAGTACTTGCTGGAATGCACAGAAGGCAATGGCGGGCCGTCGGGCTTCCGGCTGGCGTCGTAGGCTCCCTGCGGCACGCTGCCCAGCCAGAACATGAAACCAGGAGTCTTGGCCTCGCGTAAATAGCGGCTGAAGTCCTCCCCACCCATGACCGGATCGCGCGGGACGACGCGCTCCGGACCGAGCAGTTGACGGAACACTTCCGCGCCCGCCTCGGTCAATTGGGGATCATTATACGTGGAAGGGGTGAACTCGTCGTCATGGATCGAGATGTCCGGATCGCGCTCCGCGCCAAGTGCCCGACAGGTGTTCACGGTGATTCGACGAATGCCCTCCAATAAGAGTTGTCGGGTTTCCTCCTTGTATGATCGCACGGTGATCTGCAACTTGGCTTCGTTGGGGATGATGTTGTGTTTGGAGCCGCCGTGAATGGAGCCGACGGTGACCACCGCCTCATCATTGGGATCGACGCGGCGACTGACGATGGTTTGCAACGCGGTCACGACGTGGGCGGCCATGACGATGGGATCGATGGTTTCGTGCGGACGCGACCCGTGTCCGCCGCGACCATGGATCGTGATGTCCACGGAATCGACGTTCGCCAGCGCCCACCCGGAGGTGTAGGAGATCGTCCCCGCGGGATGCTCGGAAGAGACGTGCAACGCGATGCAGTAGTCCGGCTTCCCGAAACGCTCGAACAAGCCGTCTTCGAGCATCAAACGCGCCCCTTTGCCGATTTCCTCCCCCGGCTGGGCGACGATCATAAGCTTGCCGCGCCATTGAGTCTTCAGCTTGGCCAGCGCCTCGGCGGTCCCCACGAGGCAAGTCTGGTGAATGTCATGCCCGCAGGCGTGCATGACGCCGACGGTGTGTCCGTCTTCTCGCTTGACTTGGACCGTGCTGGCATAGGGCAGCCCGGTTTCCTCGACGATGGGCAGCGCGTCCATGTCGCCGCGAACCAGAACCGTCGGCCCGTCGCCGCTGGAGAGGATGGCGACGACGCCGGTTTGCCCGACGCCGGTCGTGACTTTGTAGCCCGCTGCTTCCAGTCGCGCGGCGATCTTCTTGGATGACTCCTTCTCCTCCATCGAGAGTTCGGGGTGGGCGTGGAGATCCTTGTAGAAAGCGACCAGTTCGCGAAGGGAAGAGCGGGCGTAGTCGTCCACCGCGCCGGATAGATCCGCCCGGTGTCTTGCGAGAGCTTTCTCGCCCGCAGCCGTGGATTGAGCAAGGATGCCGACCAGGACGATTTCCAAGAGGACGAGTCTCATGGCGAAAAGTCTCCTTTCGGCGAACACGACCCGTCCGGCGATGACGGAGTCGCGATTATGGCACGAACAGGCAGGGCGCTGCAAGGCGTGCCGAGATTCGCATAGAATCAGAGGCGATGGAAACGAGCGCAACTTGGGGACCGCGAGCGAGAGCCGTGATGGTCGGGGCAGCCGTGACCGCCGCGGTTTGCGCCGTACATGCCCTGGGATGGCTCGCCGCCGTCGACGATCTTGGGCTTGACTTTCATTCTCAACACTTTTCGAGGATCGCGGCCGATCCGCGGATCGTACTCGTCGACATTGACGACGGGACGCTCGCGGCGGTGGGTGAGTGGCCTTGGCCGAGGCGGCGGTACGCGCAGCTCGTGCGTACGCTGTACAGTCTGGGCGCGAATCAGATCGTCCTGGACGTCACGCTTTCGGAGCCGGCCCCGCCGCGCTACAACTCCGCGGCGCTGGGGGCACATTACGATATCGACCCGCCCGCGGAAATTCTCGGTGATCCCACCGACGAACCGCCGGTCTACGACGACGACGAATTGGCGGAGGCGATTGCCCGATCAGGCCGCACCTACCTGTCGATGTACGCGCGGCTGGAAGGCTCGGAAGAAAAGGACACCGCCTCATCACCAGGCGGTGCGTCCGATGAACGACGTCGGGCGATGAGATTCCTCGGCGAGAACCCGACCGGTACTTTCGCCGAGTTCTTCGAGGCGATGTCATCCAGCGCGACCGGGAACAGTACGCAGGTTCCCGAACGAAGTTCCCTTTTGTCGGCTTATCGTTGGGCAAGTGCGATGACCCAGGTCCGGCGAAAGTGCGCGGCGGCCTCGGTAGGAGCGCGGGGACGGATCGTCCGGGCGACCGATCCGACCCCGCCGCTGGACAAGTTCATCCACGCGGCGCGGGGCGCGGGACTGGTGGCCTTCTCCCGCGAGGCGATGCGCGGGACGGCGCGAGCGGTTCCGATGGTCGTTGATCTGGACGGAACTCTGGTTCCCCATCTGGGGTTCGGCGTCGCGCTGGGCATGTTGGACATCGAGTCAGCTTCGATCGAGCGCATCGGGCAGGATATCTGCTTCCCTCGTGGGGACCGTACGCAGTGCCTGCCGTTGGAATCCGATGGAACCACGCTGATCCATTGGCATCGTCCACAAGAGCCAGGACACTGGCAGACGAGCTTTGTGCATCTGCCGGCCGCGGCGCTGCTTGAAATCGCGGACCTGCACCAGGCGATTGCCGACAACGAGCGCCGACTGGCCATCGCGACGGTGGAGCTTGTGCGCGTGCGCCATCGGGAGACCCCGGCGGAGTTCGAGCAATACGCGCGACTTGTTCAGCAATGCAACCGCGCGCGGAGGTTCACCGATGCCGCCACGCCGGAGCTGGCCTTGGTGCAGGAATCCATCGACGCCGCGGAGTCGGAGGCGATTCTGTGGTTGAAACGAACCCAACAGTTATGGAAGGACGAGACTCCTCGGAGCGAAGAAGAGCGGCGGCAGCGGGATGAAATCGAACGTCTTCATGCCGACTTTGGGTCCGGTCAACTCGCCGACGAGACCGATGCCGTCAACCAGCGAGTCGGCCTGCGAATCCAGGATTTGACGGGACGGGTTCGCCCCACGATCGAGGGCAAGGTTTGCTTTGTCGGATTCGCCGCGTCCGCCACGGGAGAGTTCGTCACCACGCCGGTTTCGGCGGCCCTTCCGGGTGTCATGGTGCACGCCAACGTGGCCAACATGGTGCTTCAGGATTTCCCGTTGAGGCGGGCTTCGCCGGTTGTGAACCTGTTGGTGATCCTGCTCGCGGGTTCGGCGGCGTGCGCCGCGAGTTGCGTGCGAGGGCTGCGTACCAGTGTCACCGGCGTGGCCGTGGCGATTGCCGGCCTGGCGGTCGCGGGCGCGTGCTCGTTCGCGATGTACGCGTATTACCTGAGCACGCCTAGCGCCGTCGTTGCGGTCGTGTCTTGTTGGGCCGGCGTAACCGCGTTTCGCCAGGCCACGGAGGAGCGAGCGCGGCGGACCTTGCAGAAGGCGCTCGCTCAATACACCTCCGCGCCCGTTGCCGCGCGGATCGTGGAGCGGGCCGCGTTTTACGGGCTGGCCCCGACGCCGGCCGACGTGAGTTGCTTTTTCTGCGACTTGTACCGCTTTACGGAGATCAGTGAGCGACTCGGTGCCGCCCGAACCCGCGACGTACTGAATCCGTACCTCCAGGCGGTCAGCACAGCCCTCGTGTCGCACGGCGCGATCGTGAACAAGTTCACGGGTGACGGCGCGTTCGGCTTTTTCAACGCACCGATTTGGCCATGCGCGAATCACGCCGCCGCCGCGTGTCGAACTGCGGTGGACCTGGTACGGGCGATGGAAACAGTGAATGAAGGATTGCGCACTTCCATTCTCGACGCCGAGGCGTCGACGGATTGGGCTTCGTCGCACAACCGAGCCGACACTCCGTTCCTCCGGATACGGATTGGCGTCTCCACCGGGCGCGTCTTCGTGGGCGACTACGGAAGCGAAACGAAGCTGGACTACACCTGCATCGGCGACACGGTCAACATCGGATCGCGGCTGGAACGGGCCAATAAAGCTCTGGGCACGACCGTCCTGGTCAACGACCCGACTCGACGTCAGGCCGGGGCGGAATTCGCCTTTCGTCGGATCGGCGACGTCCTTCTGCCCGGAAAATCAGCCCCCGTCTGCGTCCACGAATTGGTTGGCCGGGCGGCGGAGGTTTCGCCGACTCTCCGAGATTTCTTGGTTGCTTTTGAATCCATGGTTACGCATTTCCAGGCCTGCAAGTGGCGCTTGTGTGCGGATGCACTAACCGCATGCCAACGGTTGCAACCCTCCGACCCTGCGTCCAAGCTCTACGAGATCACCGTCCAAGAGCGATTACGCCACCCTGGGGGGGATGGCGATACCCCCCGAGGTGCGCTCGATTTGTCCACGCAATTCCGCATCTGAGCAGATATTCGAATCTACGCAGTTCAACCAAATCTCCCATGCTTCCGACAAACCTGTGCGGGATTCCGCGACGCTGGCTGCCGGCTGGCGTGGACAGTCTTGTCGTACTTGGATGTTTGTTCATGGCCCGGACGAAGGTGGATCCTTTGGCGTCGCAAGTCGATCCGGGCGCGTCGGTGTTTGAGGCGTTGGCGGCGTTGCGTTGCGAGGTTGAGCTTTTGCGACGTCGCGAGGAGGCATACCAGTCCAGCCTGGACGAGCTTACTCGCGAGCTGCAGGAAGCTCGTGCCATGCAGCGGCAGCTTCTTCCCTCGGCATTGCCGGAGTTGTCCGGTCTGCGGACGGGCATCGTGTTCCGTCCGGCGGGCGTGGTCAGCGGCGACATCTATGATTTCGCTCGACTTGATGAGCGGTACGTGGCGTTCATGCTTGCCGACGCGACGGGGCACGGGGCGTCGGCAGGGATGATGGCGGCCCTGCTGCGCAACGAACTGACCGGTCGTGGGGCGCAACGCCGGGGCTGCGACCCGACCCGTCCGGAGGAAGTTCTGGAATCGGCCAACCTGGAACTGGTGGCCTGCGAGTTGGGAGAGTCGCCGTTCATCGCCGGAATCTACGGGGTTTTCGATGAGCTTCGGCGGACGGTGCGCTGGGCGCGGGCGGGGGCGCCATATCCTTCGATCGTTCGAGCCGGTCTGCCGGCTGAGTTGGTCATGAGCGCCGGTCCCATCCTCGGTGCTTCGCGTGATGCGGAATTCCAGGCGGTCGAAACGGCGCTGGAACCCGGCGACGCCATCGTGTTTAACACTGACGGAATCGAGCTTCTGCCGGAATCGATCCGCTGCCGCCACTGGGTCTCGGCGTTGACGTCGTGGGGCGGCTCCGACGATCGTGATCCGACGGACGTAGTGAGTTGGACGCAGCGGTTGGCGGCGGAGCTCGAAGCCGCGGAGGCCGGCTCGCCGCAGCGAGATGACGTCACGGTCCTGGCGGCGCAGGCGACCTCGGCCTGAGCGGGCGTGCACGGCGAATGGTAAAGGCAAGTGCGAGCACCCGCCTTGGGCCTCGAAACGTCTCTCCACCCCTGCGGAAGAACAAAAAGATTCCTGAATAGTAGAATGTTCCCCATCGCGCCTGGATTGGGGCATCGCCATTCGGCGGCTCATAAAGCACCACTGTCAGATGGCTTCGTTTGGTTTTTTTGCAGGCGGCACCCTGTGTCCCACGTTCACGGCGAGGGCGGTAAGCGGCCATGCCGAACATTATCCTAATAAGTGGAAGGACGGAGGTCAAGGGGCTTTTTTGGGGGGGATTCTGCGCGGGTGGTCACGGCAGGTGGAAGCAGCCGGCCTACGGGGCTGAAATCGCCCGATTTCAACAGACTGGATCATCGTGCTCCCAACCTTTGCTAACGCAAAGGATGGGCCACCCGAGCGCCCACGATCAACGCCTCCCCCACCCCCCACGGAGATGAGTCACCCGGCCGCGCGGCCTGGTCGAGACCTTGCGTCGGCGAAATCGGCACGGAGAATAGCCGCCGTAGGCAAGCTGCTGACTGGCGCACCCAGGGAATAAAGGGGATTGGGATGGACCAGACCCGTGGAAATCTGAGTTTCGCGCTCCTCTAACCAGTCCCGTTCTTGGCTGTCACACCAACGGTGGTGCGCGCCCTTCGGGTACCCGAGGTCTATCAGACGATCGGGGAGTGCGTTTTGCGGCAGTCTGTCTTGCAGCGTGGATACTTCGGTACGTGGGTAATCCGAATGGGCGCAGATGAGAGGCAGCGACTCGCTCACGCCGGGAGATACCTGTTGACGACATTTGCGATTGTTTCGCTTTTCCGGGTCGGTATCGGCACTCCTTGGGATGCAACCCCGGCATGACCATCGCCCAGACCGACGAATCGACCCCCCGGAAACCGCTTCGGCTGTGGCCCGGCGTGATCGCCGTGGCGTTGCAATGGCTGCTCTGGTTTGTTGTCCCCGTCTTCTTTCCCGAAACCGGACCCCACGGGATTTTCGCCGGACTCTGCGCCGGACTGGCTGTCGTTCTGTGGTGGCTGTTCTTCAGCCGGGCGCCCTGGTCCGATCGCGTGGGGGCCATCGTGCTGATGGTCGTCGCGATCGTGGCGACCAAACGTGTCGTTCATGAGTCTATTGCCGGCGGAGGGATGGGGATGTTGCTTTACATCTACGCCGTTCCGCTCCTGTGCCTCGCTCTCGTCGCTGCGGCGGCGGCCGGCCATCGGCGATCCACCGGACCTCGGCGCGCGATGGTGATCGGCGCAGTCCTGTTCGCCTGCGGGGTGTTTACGCTCCTGCGCACTGGCGGCATCACCGGCGAAGGCGACTCGGATTTCCACTGGCGGTGGACCGCAACTCCAGAAGAACGACTGCTGGCCCAGGCGGGCGACAAGCGGCCGGCCCGCTCTACGCCCGCAGAAGCGAAAACGGGCGCCGACTGGCCTGGCTTTCGCGGACCCCAGCGCGACGGCGTCGTTCGCGGCGCGCGGATCGAGACCGACTGGTCCAAGTCGCCGCCGGTCGAGTTATGGCGCCGGCCGATCGGACCGGGCTGGTCGTCCTTCGCGGCGCGCGGCGATCTCTTCTACACCCAGGAGCAACGCGGTGATGACGAGGTCGTCTCCTGCTACACCGCGACCACCGGCGAACCGGTGTGGACCCACCGCGACGCGACCCGGTTCTGGGAGTCGAATGCCGGAGCCGGTCCGCGCGCGACTCCGACCCTCAGTGACGGTCGCGTCTATACGTTTGGTGCGACGGGAATCCTGAACGCGCTCGACGCCCGTGACGGCGCCGTCGCGTGGTCGCGCAAAGCGGCGACCGACACGGACAAGAAAGTCCCACACTGGGGTTTCGCGAGCTCGCCGCTGGTGATGAACGAACTCGTCATTGTTGCCGTCAGGGACCAGCTCGTCGCCTACGACGTCACCACCGGCCATCCGCGTTGGTTCGGCCCGGCTGGGGGCGGCGGTGGCTACAGCTCTCCGCATTCTGCGATCATTCACGGAGTTGCTCAGGTTCTGCTGCTGAAGGGGGGCGGCGCGACCGGCGTCGCGCTCGCAGATGGGGCTCTGCTCTGGGAGCACTCATGGCAGCCGAGCGCCAGTATCGTGCAGCCCGCTCTGATGGCGGACGGTGATATCCTGATCACCGCGGCTGATGAAATGGGCGGGATCGGCATGCGCCGCATCGCGGTTGCGCACGGATCCGGCGGATGGACCGTCGAAGAGCGATGGACGTCGCGCGGGCTGAAACCCTACTTCAACGACTTTGTCGTTCACCAGGGTCATGCCTTAGGCTTTGACGGGAGCATACTCGCGTGCATCGACCTCAAGGACGGCAAGCGCAAGTGGAAGGGCGGACGCTACGGCAACGGCCAGCTGGTTCTGCTGCCCGAACAGGACT
>JBBTCJ010000124.1:0-21904 GCA_038043285.1 Planctomycetota bacterium
CGCAGCGGGCGGAGGCTTGGGCGTTGCGCGAGCGCGCGTGGTCACGGCGATCTCCGTCGGCCGCGCTGCCGCCACGAGCAGATTGCTGCAAGTGCCGGCACGGGCGGCCAAGCCGCCCCTGGCACCCCAGCGCCCGGCAACTCCTGAGTGTTGCCCGGACGCAACACGGCGTGTTGGCCAATGGCATCATCGGCAGCGGTGGAACCGGACTGAACTACCCGTCGCCTCGAGGTCCGTTCGCCGACCCTCTCCGGGGCGTGCTGCGGCCTCACCCGGTCGAGGAATCCTTTCCCACGCCGGTCGGCGGGAATACGATCGACGCACCGTGGCGACCCGACGGTATTGCGGTCCCCTGGAGAAGAACGAATGAAGGATCTGGCAAAAATGAAGTGGCTCGGTTCCGCGCTGATTCTCGTCCTGGGGTGCCAGGCGGCTCCGCGCGGGGTACCCGGCGCATCAAGCGGGGTGACGCGCGAGTTCTCCGGACAGGCCGAGATCGGCTGCGCCATGTGCGTTTACAAAATGGCGGGCGTTGAGGATTGCCGGCTGGCGGTCCGGATCGACGGCCAGGCGTACCTGGTCGAGGGAAGCGGAATTGACGACCACGGCGACGCCCACGCCGCAGATGGGTTGTGCAACGTATCACGTCAGGCTGACGTGAATGGTTCGTTTCGGGACGGTCGGTTCATGGCGCAGACGATCGCCACGCGGCATTGAGGGGACGCGAAGACATGGGGATCGCTCCTTCCGGCGACCGCGAGATTTTTGCCGGCGACGGTGGCCATCGGCAAACTCGATCCGTGGTGGGCATTACAGCAGAGACCGTCCGGTCATCGCCCGAGGAATCGGCAGATCGAGCATCTCCAGGATGGTTGGGGCGATGTCGGCCAGGCGACCGCCGGCGCGGAGTGGACGCCCCTGGAAGCGCGGATCGACGAGGATCAGCTCGACGTCGTACGCGGTGTGTGCGGTGTGCGGACCGCCCGTTTTCGGGTCGATCATCTGCTCGCAGTTGCCGTGGTCGGCGGTGATGAGCAACCCGCCGCCGCGTTCAAGCGTGGCCTGCACCACCCGCCCGACGCATTCGTCGACGACTTCGACGGCGCGGATGGCAGCCTGAAGATGGCCGGTGTGCCCGACCATGTCACCGTTGGCGTAGTTGACCACGATCAGATCGTCTTCGCCGCGACGGATGCGGTCGAGGACCGCGTCGGTCACTTCGTAGGCGGCCATCTCCGGTTTCTGATCGTAGGTGGCTACGTCGCGGGGTGACGGTGCCAGGTGTCGCATCTCTCCCGGAAAGGCCGCGTCGCGGTAGTCGTTGAAGAAATAGGTGACGTGGGCGTACTTTTCGGTCTCGGCACAGCGGAATTGTTTCAAGCCCTGCGCCGAAACCAACGCGCCCAGAATGTCGGCCATCTTCTCCGGCTTCTCGAACGCGACCCGCACGGGCAGCCCTTCTTCGTAGGCGGTCAAGGTCACGAAGAAAAGATCGAGTTTGGGTCCGCGGTCAAAGCCCAAGCGCCGCGGCTCAGCACCGGCGGCCTCGAACGGAAATTCGTCGAACACGAACGCCTTGGTCAACTGTCGCGGCCGGTCGCCGCGGTAATTGAAGAAGATCACGCTGTCTCCGTCGCGGACGACCGCCGGTCGGCCGTTGGCGCGAGGGATCACCCGCGCGGTGACGAACTCGTCGCCCCGGCGATCACCGGACGCGGGATGGTCATAGAAGTTCTGAACCGCTTCGGCGGCGTTGGCGAACGAAGCACCCTCGGCGTGCACGAGCATACGGTACGCCGGCTCGATGCGCTCCCAGCGGTTGTCGCGGTCCATGGCGAAGTAGCGGCCAATGACGCTGGCGATCGGACTGACGCCGAGCTGCCGACACTTCGCGTCGACCCGGCGGGCGTACTCAACCCCCGCGTTGGGCGACGTGTCCCGTCCGTCGGTGAAAGCGTGCACGACGACTCGATCGCCGGGAAAGTGGACTTTGCGGCTTAGCTCCAGCAGACCCTCAAGGTGTTCGAGATCGCTGTGCACCCGCCCGTCGCCGAGCAATCCCATGAGGTGCACGCCTGCGCCGCGACGCCGGGCGGACTCGAACGCGCCGACGAGCGTCGGGTTACTGAAGAACGAGCCGTCGTGGATTCGCCCGGTGATCCGCATGATCTCCTGCTCGACGACGCGCCCCGCACCGATGTTCTGATGTCCGACCTCGCTGTTGCCGGCCACCCCGTCCGGCAGACCCACGTCATGTCCGCAGGTGCGGATCAGGGCGTGCGGATACGTCGCCATCAACCGATCGTCCACCGGCGTGCGCGCGAGGTGCACGGCGTTGGCGTGGTTCCACTCCGGGTGCGGGTTGGAACCCCACCCGTCGCGAATCACAAGGACCATCGGACGATGTTTTGCAGGCATGGTCATCCATCGACTCCGTAAGCCATGGACGATTGTAGATTGTCGATTGTCGATGGAAAGGGCGACGGGAGGCTTCCTGTCAGACCGGTTGTTGTTTCAGTTTGTCGTTTGGCGGGCCGCGGGACGAAACGATCGGAACAGGAAAACGGGAAATGCGCTATCGGATCCATTCGCCGTAGAAGGACAGTTCGTCCTCGAACGAGCGCATCGTAAGACCCAAAAAGCGCTCCGCGATCGCCGGGTCGCAGATGCTGTCTTCCTGCGACATCTGCACCTGTCCGGCGTCGAAGCGAAAGAGGCGCAGCGGCGGAACGATGATCTCCGCCAAAGCCATCAGCGGTTGGCCGAGCGTCGCCATCGCCTTCGCCACCGGCACCGGCTGCGACACCAACGGCTTCCAGAGCTTCGCTCCCGGAATGAGGGCGCGGCAGGTGTTGTACAGCTCCCGCCAGGAGTAGGTCTTCGGTCCGCCCAGAGGAATCACCTGTCCGATCGTTTCCTCTCGCCGCAGCCCCTCGGCGAAGGCATAGGCCACGTCGCGCACGGAAACGGGTTGCAATCGGGCGTCTCCACGGCCAAAGTAGGGAATCACCGGCGGCAGCCATCCGCACACCAACCGCTTCATCAACTGCATGAACTCGCCGTCGGGTCCGTGGATCACGCTGGGGCGGACGATCGTCCATGCAAGCCCGCTGCCGCGGACGTATTCCTCGGCCTCCCACTTCGTGCGGTGATAGGTCGAGACGGCGTTGGGCCGGGTGCCCAGGGCCGACATGTGAACGTACCGCCTGATCCCCGCCTGCCTGACGGCGTCAACGACGTTCATCGTTCCCTGCACGTGAATTCGCTGGAATGTCTGCCCACGCAGCGGGCGAGCGACGATGATGCCCACGAGGTGGATGGCCGCCTGGCTGACGTCGGCCGCGTGGCGCAAGGCCTGCGCGTCGTTCAGGTCGCCGACGATGGCCGCGAGCCGGTCCGGATCGACGTCGGGATGCTGAGCACGGAGTTTTCGCACCGACCGAACCAGGCACACCGGCTTGTACCCGCGTGCAAGCAGCGCCCGAACGACTGCCCGCCCGACGAACCCGGTCGCGCCGGTGACGAGGATGTTCTGAAACGACGGGGAACCGGGGCTATCTGTCATGGGGAACCTCCCTGAACAGGTCGATGCCCCGATCGTAGCGCGGATCATGCTCGTGTAAAGCCGGGGGCTTTTCAAAAAAAATGCGTGGAATGGCGCTTTTTTGTCGCCGCGGACATGGGGAAGGAGTCTATAGTGATGTGAAACAGGCTGTCGTAGAGACCGCCGGGCGCCTCATCCGGCCCCGCAGAGGAGTAGATTCCATCCGGTGAACCATGACCCCAAGACAAATGAGGACCGGAGTTTCGATCGTTGAGGTCGTCGCCGTCGTAGGCTGTGTGGGTTTGCTGGCCGGCTTGCTGCAAACTTCGTTGCGGGAGGCGCTGGGCGTTTCCGCCCGGATGAAGTGCCTGGAGCGCCTGCACGCCATCGGCGAAGCCAGCCTCACTTACTCGCAGCGCGATCCGGGCAACGCGGCGATCCCCGTCCATCGCTTGCAGTTCCAACAGGATCCGTCCAACCCCACCTACATCGGGGCGTACGAGTGGGGCGGCAAGAGCGGCGTCGGGCGGGAGGGCTGGACGGGATGGTACGGACCACTCAGCAGCAAGTACGGAACGTTCGCGGGCTTCGGCCCGGCGACGCGACCGTTGAACGATATCCTTTATCCGCATGGGTTCGTGGACTACGAGGCGTTGCGGAACCGTCAAGGCGCAACCCGCGACACGCAACAGCCGCTGGACGCTTACCGCTGCCCCGGTGACGACGGTCCGCCGGACGGGGCGCATTGTCCGGACTGGATCGCCAACACGACGCAATCCTCGTTCGATCACTTCGGGACGAGCTACGCCGCCAATCTGTTCATGATCGGACAGGGTGGCGGCGGGCAGATGGTGAGCAACTCGCCGTATCTGCGTACGCTGGACGGCGTCCCTTATCCCGGTCGAACGATTTCCTACGAAGACAACATCGGTCGATGGGCCTGGGCCGCCCGTGCGGAGAACTCGGAGTGTTACTGGCTGGGACCGGGGATCGACCCCGGACCAACCGGCGGGCTTCGTGGTTGGCATGGAAAGGATTGGACCTACAACCGCGCCTTCCTCGACGGGCACGCGGCCACGCAGACCATTTTCATCGAGGGAACCGCGAACCAGGAAGGGTACGGCCAGCATTACTACAACCAGCAGCTTTCCTTCTATCCCGGCTGGCCGGCGTGCGATCAGTGTTTGCCCGGCGAAGCAGATTGTCCCTACAGCGAACCGGGGACGTTCGAGTCGTACCGCTGCATCATTGTTCGCGGCGATGGGTGGAGCAAGGACACGCTTCCCGCGCCGTTCATCTGCTCTGGACTGCCGTTTAACGGCGTGGGTCGGCCGTCGTACGAAGACTGCGTGACCGGAGAGTAGCGATGAACAACGCACGAATACCCACGGTCTTCACTCGCGCCACTTCGGCGCGAGGTTCCCGTCTCGTGGCGGCGGTGATCGCTGCAATGCTGGAAACGCTCGGCGCCACCAGTGCACCTACCTACGGCGCCCCGCCGGTCAATGATCAGTGTGAAGACGCAGCCCCCATTCAAGGCGAAGGCGAGTTCTCCTTCAATCTTGCCGAGGCAACTCCCGATCATTGGCCTGACTGCTCATACGGGGCATACCCCGACAGCGGCAATGTATGGTTCACGTGGACCTCGACGTGCATTGGAACCGTTACCATGGACTTCTGCACCGGAGGCACGGCGGATGCGGAATTCGTGAACGTCTATGACACGGCAAGCTGCTCGGATATAGGCTCAAACACGGAGTTGCTGTGTCAAAACCTGCTATTTAACACGGTACCCTGCGACTCTCCACAGACGTTCGACGCCGGATTAGGTGGCAGCTACCTTGTGCATCTTTCGCGCCCGGCGGGCGTCCGCGGCGGCGCTGGGACGTTCCGAATCTCCTGCGGAGAAATCAAGACCCCAAGTTGTGCGATCCATCCCGGTGTCGATACGGGTTTCTGTTCGGCGCGGGGAGCGCTCGACGCACTGGTAAGCTCTCGCGAAACAGCCGTCGTCGCGGATCGGTTCCATCTGGAATCGGACGGGTACTTGTCCGATCTGTGCTGGTGGGGGACATACTTCAACGGAACGGTGGGTGAATGCGACAAAGACGTTCCGGACGAATTTCGCGTCACCTATTACCAGGACGATTGCGGGCTGCCGGGGCAGGTCGTCGGCGGGCCGTTCATCTTCAAGGACGGATCGCTCCACGTCGACGGACCGGCACGGACCGGCAGGAAGCTGATGGGAACGCTCCTGGAGTTTGAGTATTCCGCCTGGCATACGATGATGATCCTGCCCGGCGGGCAGGACTATTGGATTGAGATTACCAACAGTCGCGCTTATGACTGCCTATGGTATTGGGAGACAGCCTCAAGCTCTCGCGGCGTCATCTACCAGGACGGACGCGGGGGAACGATCGACGGGTACGACGCCTCCGATGCGCGTCCCGGGGCGATGTCGTACTGCCTCTATCATATCTCCGAACCATTGCCCGACGATTGCTACCCGCCGCCGGACAACGACGATTGCACAGGCGCCCAACCGCTTGCCGGCGCACCCGTTTTCTTCGACACGTTTGGGGCGACTACGGATGGCCCGGCAGTCCAATGGGAGCTTGATCTCGAATGCTCCCCGCTCGGCGATCGAGATGTGCACGCCGACGTTTGGTATCAGTTCATGCCGTCGTGCAGCGGCGCAGCCCGGATCGCCGCCTGCGACGCAACGTTCGACACCAAGATCGCGGTGTACGACGCGGCCGAGTGTCCCGTGGGAACCAGACCGACGGCGTGCAGCGACGATGATTGCGGTGATGACTCCGGGCTTCAGTCCAGCGCTTCCTTCGAAGTCCTTGAGGGCGAGTCGCGGCTGGTGCGCGTCGGCGGGTATCGTGGTCAGCAGGGAACCGGAATGCTCACGATCGACTGGTCGCCCGGTTCGTCGACCGACCTGCGCTACTTCGCCCACTTCGCGCGGTGCCATTCCCGCGGATGTTCGGCTCCGCCGTGCGACCGGACGTCGCGCCCGGATCCCTGCTGCAACGCCTCGGATTTTGATGCCGATGGCGACGTCGACATTGGCGATCTGGACGAGTTCGTCAGCAGAATGACGGGACCATAGGAAACGATGTCGCGGGTGTGTGGCACGGGCTTCCAGCCCGTGGATGCACCGGCAGGATGCCGGTGCCCCCATCGCTGGTGCCACACTCGACGTGATAGGCGCTCACCCTTCCAGCATCGAGGCGATTTCTTCCGTCGTCGGCGCTCGCGGAATGGGGCGGATGGGTTCGTTGCGCTCGTCCAGGCGGAGCACGCGGGGGCGGTGCTTGCCCTCGCGGACGGCGGATTCGTCGAGCCAGCAGAAGGACATGATGATGATGCGGTCGCCGACGCAGCCGTGGCGGGCGGCGGCCCCGTTAAGAATGATCCGCCGCGAACCGAACGGCTCAGGGATCAGGTAGGTCTCCAACCTGGCCCCGTTGTTCACGTTCGACACCAGCACTTTTTCGAACGGGTAGAACCCGACCGCCTCCAGCAGCTCGACGTCAACGCCCAGGCTGCCTTCGTAATGCAGGTCAGCGTGGGTCACGCAGGCTTGATGGAGTTTGGATTTGAGAAGCTGAACTTTCATCATCCGGTCGGCCTCCTCGTCTTCGGCCTCCCTGCACGTCCATTGGCGGTCCAATCCGCCGCAGCATTTTTAGCGGGCAACGGTCGAAGTGTCAAAACGAGGTTCACGCGAAGCGCAATCGCTTTCGGGACGCGGCTTGCGAGCGCCGGGCACGAGGACCGGACACCGAAACACAATTCGCCAGGCCGATTGTCGTCGGGTCACTGGGGCGCACCGCTTGGCCCGCCGTGCGGCAGGCGCCGACCAGAACCGCGACAGACATGGAGCGGTCGCACAGAGTGGCGCCGATCAGAACCGCGACAGACATGGAGCGGTGCGCCTGCGCCTCGATGAAACAATGGACCGTTCGTTGGCACTCGCGGTTCTGTTCACCGCGCGGGCTGAATCGAGCCGGCGTTACAACTCCCGCAGCGTGTGCCCCATCTTGTCGCGCTTGGTCCGAAGGTAATGGACGTTGAAGTGGTTCGAGGGAACTTCCAGCGCCACCTGCTCGGCGATCGATATACCGTACACCTCCAGCCGGCTGACCTTCTTGGGGTTGTTGGTGAGAATGCGCAGGCGGCGCAGGCCCAGATCGCGGAGAATGTGCGCCCCGACGCCGTAGTCCCGTCGGTCGACGGGAAGCCCGAGCCGCTGATTGGCTTCGACGGTGTCGAGTCCCTCGTCTTGCAGCTTGTAAGCGCGGAGTTTGTTGTGCAGCCCGATGCCGCGCCCCTCCTGGCGAAGATAGAGTACCGCTCCCCGGCCCTCGCGCTGGATCATCTGCATGGAAGCGTCGAGCTGCCCGCCGCAATCGCAGCGAAGCGAATGGAACACGTGACCGGTCATGCACTCGGACTCGACGCGGACCAGGACCGGGTCTTCGTATACGCGGGGGGCGCCGGAGGCGTCGTGTTCGCCGATGCCGCCGCAGGTTAGGGCCAGGTGCGGCTCGGGATCGACGGGGGAGTGGTATTCAATGAGCGTAAACTCGCCGAAGCGTGTCGGGAGCTTGGTGGACACGCCGCGGGTTACGAACGATTCGCGCTTCATGCGATACTCGATGATGTCCGCCACGGTGTAGATGCGGATGCCGTGTTCGCCCGACAGTCGCAACAGGTCGGGCAGGCGGGCCATCGTCCCGTCGTCGTTCATGATCTCGATGATCGCGGCCGCGGGGCGAAGCCCGGCCAACCGGCACAAATCCACCGATCCCTCCGTCTGTCCCGCGCGGACCAGCACCCCGCCGTCGCGGGCCATCAGCGGGCTCACGTGGCCCGGGCGCAGCAGGTCGGTCGGTTTGGTGTCCGGCGCGCAGGCGACTTCAATGGTCTTGGCCCGGTCCCAGGTGGAGACGCCGGTGGTCACGCCGAAGCGGGCGTCGGCGTCGATGGTGACGGTGAAGGCGGTCCCGAATCGCGTCGTATTCTGCGACGCTTGCAGCGGGAGGTTGAGTTCCTCGCAGCGCTGCCGGGTCATCGGCAGGCACAGCACGCCGCGCCCGGCCTTGAGCATGAAGTTGACCGCCTCCGGCGTGATCTTCTGGGCGGACATCACCAGGTCGCCTTCGTTTTCACGGTCCTCGTCGTCGACAAGAATGATGAAGCGCCCCGCTTGCAGGTCTTCAAACGCCTGCTCGATCGGTGAGAACGGTCGGTCAGTCACAAGGTCATCCCCCGGTGTGGGCATGTTGTTCCGCGGCGAATCGGTTCCCCACGCGGACGTAATCCGCCAGTGCGACGACCGCGAAAGCGCTCGCCACCCACCACGTCGCCGGCCAGGCGCGCTGCACCAGCGGCGGCAGGTCCGGGGCGGCCAGCGCATAAGCCACCATCATCAATTGTACCAGGGTGCAGGCTTTTCCCAAAGTTCGCGGCTGAACAAAGAACTGCCCCGTCGTGGCATACACCAGTGCGAATCCGATGACCGTCAGCACGTCCTTCCCAATGGCGATCACCGGAACCCAACTCGGCAGGCGATACCCCGGCAGGGCCGTCGATTCGATCGCCAGCAGGATCACGGCTGAGGTAATGAGCAGCTTGTCACCAATCGGGTCGAGGTATCGACCCAGCGGCGTGGCTTCGCCCAACCGCCGGGCGAGGAATCCGTCCAGGGCGTCGCTGACGGCCATGAGGAAAAAGAGGGCCATGGCGCTGTAGCGCCATCCGTGCCACGACGCGTTCACGTTGAGCATGCAAATGACAAACGGCGGCACCAGGAGGATGCGCGTGATGGTGATCCGATTGGGCCAGTTCAGCCAGGGCATTGCGCAAGAGGGGCTGTTTGGTTACGGCAACGTCGAAAGCGCGGCGGAAGACGGCTCCGCCGCGGGACGCTGATGGGGGCCGGCGGCGCGATCGGCGAACCGAACGATCGCCTCGGCCGAGTTCGGCAGCTCCAGGCGCTCGACCGCGCCGTCAGGGCGCGCGATCACCATCGCGGGCAGGCGGGTCACGCCGAAACGCCGACTCGCCGCCGACACCCCCGACCAAAGCGAACCCGGACGGCAGGGAACCATCTCCGCGAAGCGGCGGTGAACCTCCGGCTGCGCGAGCATGGACTCCATTCGTCGCCGGTCGCCCGACATCCATCGTTCCAGAACAATCAACATCGGCTTGCCCGTCCGTCGAGCGATCGCCTCCGCCTCGTCGAGCGAGCGAATCCACGCGTAATCCACGGTGCGCGGCACGAATGGATCGATTCGAGGCACGGCGCCCGGCGGCGTCGAGCTGTCGACAAACGCGACGAGATCCGCGGCGCTCATCGCCCCGACTCGGGCGTGATAGGTTCCATCCGCGTGTACCAAAATGACCGCTGGTCCGTGCACGACGCCGTATTGGGCGACGTAGCGACGATCACCCTCGTACGACCGCACCAGCATGCACTTGACGAAGGCGTGGGTCTTTCGCCCGAATTCCCCGGAACGCAGCGCGTCGTAGGTCGGATCGGCCGTCCAGGCGGCCGCGTCCTTGAAATAGATCAGCATCGGTCGCTTGCCGCCGATGCGCTCGGCCTCCGCGGATTCGTAGTCCTGATGCCATCCGCCAAGACTCAATCCCCACAAGGAATGCGGGCGCGAACATCCGAACAGTTGAACGAGCCACGGACAAAACGCCAGGGCCATCAACACCGCGCGGGCCGCGCCACGTCCGAAATATGGCGGTCGCCGTCGTCCCGCCGCTTGTCTCGTGAACATGGATGGTCTCGATCGTCGATCCGACTGGGCCGCGTCCCACGCCTTCCTCATCCCGACATTGTCGGGAACACGGACCGAGTTGACAACCGATCGAAAACTCCACAGAGCGACTGTCCGCGAAGCCTGGAGCGTGTTCGCACTTGGGTAGGCCAGGTGCTCGCACCTGCCTGCTCACACGGGAGTACCTCGCAGGGGCGAAAAGGGGCCATTCAATCTTCCGACGATCGGACGGCCACGCGGGAATTGCAAGCGCCTGTGGTTCAATTCGCCCCAAGCGAGTCTGCCCAACGGCGCGCTTCTCGTCTGGGCAGACCGGGTCCGTGACCGTTCCGGCGGCACGCGAGCCGCCCCTACCTTCTTGCCGAAGGGTCGAACTGCCGACCACGATCGAGCCGCCGGCGGCCGGGCTGAACGTGGGACACGCCCGCCACCGATTGAAGATCGCCATAAAGTGTTAGTGTATCAAATTGCGTGATTTAATATGGCGAAGCTCCCGTTAGCCATGACGGGTTGAGGTATTCCGGTGGTTCACCGCAGGTTTTTTTCCCGTTCACTTGACAACTCTACAAGGTCCGAGTACCATTATGGCACGGTGATTGTTTTGGGAGTGCCTCCGGTTGCCGGACCGCAGATTGCGGTTTCGGCAATCCAGTAGGTGTATCTAATATATACTGATTCGTCTTGGCGGTTTGCCATCATAACCTCATTCACCGGCAGCCCTCCCCGCAACACCTGTTGTACGCCAAAGCGTCGCTGGCTTTAGGTTCGCCTTGAGCCGTAGCGATGGCGCCTTCGCGTTCACAGCGCGATGCGCAACGTGGTCCATGGGCGGATTGGTTTTGATTCCGTGCGCACGGGGCGTTCATGGGCTTGTCGCAGGCATCGCCTGAGGTGTTTTGTCTTCGTCCGATATTTTCGTTGAGGTCTGTGTGTGCCGGGTTTGCCGACCCCACGGCTTGGATCGACAGCGCGATCCGGGGCGTGTCAAGCAAGCCTGGGCGAGTTAAGGATGCAATGAAGCCGCGGTAGGCAGGATAAATCCGAGGTTCCGCACGGTTGATCCGCCCCGCATGTATCGGGCGAGATCGGCCATGAGGCTGCTCCGGGCCGTCGGCTTCGTGCGAAAGCAGAGGAGGTCTTGTATGGTGAAAAAGAAATTTCGTGGCTTTACGTTGATTGAGCTTCTGGTGGTGATCGCGATCATCGCGCTGTTGATCTCGATTCTGTTGCCGAGTCTTTCCCGCGCCCGTGAACTGAGCAAGCGGCTGGTTTGCTCGTCCAACGTCAAGGGCATCGGAACGTCCGGCAAGATCTACGCGAACGAAAACCAGGAGCGGTGGATGATCCCGGGGTTCGCGGGTTACAAGGTCAACAACGGCAACATCGACTACCGCAACGACACCGCCCAGGAGAACAATATCACCGACGGCGGCGCGGTGGGGTTCTTCCGCGTGCAGGAATCCAGGCAAGCGCCCGGAAACAGTCAAAGCAACGGGACCGAAGCGGTTTCGGTCACCCGTGCCTACTGGATGCTCGTGAGGTCGGGTAACATCACGACCAAGCAGTTCCTCTGCCCGTCGAGTCCGGACCGCGAGGATCCGACTCAGGACTTGGATCTGTATTACGACTTCACGGCCTACGAGCACATCAGCTACGGGTATCAGGTTCCGTTCGGTCCGCGAGACACCCAGCCGCGCGAAGGCATGGACAACCGCCAGATCATCGCCGCCGACAAGGGGCCTTTCTACGTCCGGAACCAGAACCTGGAAAGTTTCACCAACGGGAGCACCAATGCACCGTTGAAGGTTGACGACTCCCCGCAGGATTGGGCGCCGTGGAATTCTTCGAACCACGGCGGTCGGTCGAACGGCGAAGGGCAGAACTGCCTGTACGCCGACGGCCACGCCTCGTTCAACCGCATTCCGCACGTCGGCATCGACCAGGACAACATCTACACGGTCATGAAGAACGAGTGGAACCTGTTGCGGACCGGACTGATTCACGGCGACCCGCCGCTTGCCGTCGATCCGCCTCCGTATCCGGGCGATCACGCCCTGGGCAACGGCAACAACGACTATGCTTCGACGGACTCTTTGATTTATCCGTAAGCGGTCGCGTCGCGGAAAAAAGCTGAACTACGACGGGCGGCGATCCCGACAGAATCGGGGTCGCCGCCTTGTTTTTTTGGGGACGGCAGCTACGTTGCCGTCCGGTGACTACTCCCCCCGAAATACCCGGCCCGCAAGTTCGTTGCACGGTTCGCCGCGGGGTCATTGGCATCCTGTCGCGCGGCGATGAACTGCTCATGATCCGCCGGGCGCCAAACGTGCCCAAAGGCGGCGCGTGGTGTTTCCCAGGCGGACATGTGGAGCCGGGCGAGACGCCGCGCCAGGCCGTTCGCCGAGAACTGGCCGAGGAACTGGGGATTGACGTCGATCCGCTCCGACGGGTCGGATCGGTCCGGGTGATGGACTCGCGCCACATTCTGGCCGTGTGGCGCGTTCGTCACGTCGGCGGTGAGTTTCGACCGGCTGAAGACGAAATCTCCGCGTTCGCCTGGCTGTCGGCGAAGGCCATCCGAGCGGTTCGACCGACGCTTCCCTCCAATGAAACCGTACTGAGCCTGTTGGGCTTGTAACCCCGATTCCACCTCAACGGCCCCGCTCCGCCGCTGTAGCGTCGCCCCTTGTGGGCGGCGCACACGATGCCGCGCGATACCGCGGCATCAGAGCACCGGGTGCAAGCCCGCCGGCATGTCCGCAGGGCGGCGCCTGCGGCTCATTGTTGGCGCCGCGATTGCTGAGACACTGCACTAGAACCGCCCGTACAACGGGATGGCCGTCACCGCGATCTCCCCATCGCGGATCACGCTGTAATCCGACGGACCGCTCACGTCGCGCAGCCAATAGGACACGCCGTAGTCGAATTGCAGCACCCGTCCGTTCTCCTGCTCGGAACGGTCGAAGTTCATCGGCATGGGATGGACCGCCACCGGGACGCGATGAATGTGCGTCTGCGGTTCCGAAGGGATCGGCGCGGGAAGATTGACGCTCCAGAAGCCCGGAGCCGGGAGCGTCTCCTTCAGCAAATCCTCCACGATGTGCCGCGTGATTTGTGCCGCCTCGTCCCAGTTGACGGGGACGTCGGTACGCATGGCCTGCGAGACGGCGATCGCCGGGATGCCCAGGATGGCCGCCTCCCGCGCCCCGGCGATGGTCCCGGAATAGAACGTGTCCACGCCCGCGTTGGCCCCGTGATTGATCCCCGAAACAAGCAGGTCAATGGGGCGGTCCAGCAACGCCGCGAACGCCAGGCGAACGCAATCCGCCGGAGTCCCGTCCACCGCGAAGACCTTGCCCAGCGCCGCAAGCTGATGACGCTCCACGGTGATCGGACGCCGCAGGGTGATGGTGTGGCTGCACGCCGAGCGCTCCGATTTCGGTGCCACGACGTGAACCTGGCCCAACTTTCGGACCGCCTCGTAGGCGGCACGCAACCCCGCCGCCTCGTACCCGTCGTCGTTGGTCAGCACGATATTCATGTCACGTCCGATTATCGCACGCCCTTCGTCGCGGCGGTAGGGGCCCGGTTGCACGACGAATCCATTCAATCGTACGTTTCATTCGGTAAAGTTCGCCCAACCTCCGCGCGATCTCAACGAAGAACTCGGCGACCGATAATGTCGCCCGCGCGGCCTGGCGGCGAACACGCCATCGCCTTCGGGGACCAATCGCCTCGGAGGCGTCAGACCGAAGCGAACACGGCGAACGCGAAGGTTCGGCGATCGCAACGAAACGAGAGGGATGGGGAACGAAGTCGATGAATGCCGCCGCTGAAGTCCGCGCCCTGACGGTTCAACTCCCGGATTCTGCGCCCTTGGTGCGCGTCACCGCCGGACTGGGATCCGCAGGGCAGAAAACCTGGAACCTCCGACGTCCCGTCACTCTGCTCGGCGCCAAACGCCCCGCGCACATCGTCCTGCACGACACCGACATCAGCGCCGCACACTGTGCCGTCGTGAACACCGGAACGGAAGTGCTGCTGAAGGATTTGCACACCAGCGCAGGTACGTTCTGCAACGACCGCCGCATCGACCTCGTGGTGCTCAAGGACGGCGACGTCGTCCGGATCGGTCGAACGGCCATCCAGGTCTCCATCCAACTTCCCAACGGCCAGCAAGCCGACGACTCCGGTTGCGGTTTGCAATATTGCGACCCGACAAAATTTTTGCACCCCGTCGGCTTACAGCTCACCCACACCGAACTCCGCTGGAAACTGGACGACGCGATCGTGCTCATCGGACGGCACGACAAGGCCGCCGTCCGGCTGGACCATTCCGACATCGCCCCGCGGCACGCCTTGCTCTTTCGATTCCGCGACCTCCCCGCGATCTTCGATCTCGGCGCCAGCGCCTGCGGCCTGCTGGTCAACGAGCAAGTCACCTCGCTGACGCCGCTGGGACACAACGACCAGATCGTCCTCGGACCGTTCATTCTCCGCGTGGATTGTGAGTCCGCTCCGCCGGTCACGGCGACCAAGTCGGCTGCGCCGCCCGTGCCCTCGACGCCTCGTGAACGTGACCACGCCAACGACTCTCGGCCCAACGCCGGCGCCGAACCCGATCCGATTGAACAGGGTCTGCGTTCAGCCTGGAACGAAATGAACTCCTGGCAAGGCGCTCGCCGTCCGAATGAATCCGCAATGGACGAGCGTGAGAGCAACCTGACCTCGCGCGAGACCGAGATCGAAGCCCGCGACGCCGCCCTGCGAGGAAAACTACACGACCTCAGTCAGTTCAACGAACAGATCCTTGCCCGCGAGCGCCAGGTGGCTGCGATGGCGGCCCGCGTGCAGGCTGACGGCGACGCCCTGCTCGCCGAGCGAACGGCCTTCGACGCCCGCGCCGCAGAACTTGACAAGCGGGAGAAGGAACAGACCCGCCGTGAAAACGCCGTGTCCCAGCGCTGGTCCCGCCTGATGTCCACCGAGTGCCCGCACTGCAAGAAGCCCATCGGCCGTGGAAACCTCGAAGCCGACGGTCGGTAGAGTGCCGTCCGTCTTTTGCATAGCTTCGCCCTTCGTGGGGCGGCGCTTCGCCTCTTCTTCAGCGAGCCGCGGGCTTCAGCCCGCGCGGACGTGCCATCGACGCGGCGCGTCTCGCCCTACGTCTTCCCATCGCCGGACATGAGCGCTCCGGACCCGCCGGCGCCAGCCCCGCGCGATGCCTCGGCAGCCTGTCCTGCCCGGTGCGACACGCCCCGCTCGTCGTCGCCAACCCGCACAGCCGCCTCCCAATGGGGTGATCGCTCGAAATCCGTCCGGCAGCGCGCGCGCGCGAAGTTCTATAGGTGAAGGGTGCGAGTGGCCCCGCCGTGGGGCGCCGCCCTTCCGCTCTCGAGGGATAGGGACACCATCACCATGCCCTCCTCCGCGACGCAAAGCGGCACGGGAAGCTCTTTCCATCGGCAATCGAGAATCGGCCATCATCATGACCAGTCATCGTCTTGAAAAATGCAACGTTGTTTCCGCGCTGATCGTCGCCTCCGGCTGCGTCGGCGACGGGCGCGTCGACCTGGCCGCCGCCGACTCCATGCATGCCGTCAGCGCGGCACTGGAGGTCGCCGTCGCGGAATACGACGCCGATCTGTCGCGCCTGGACGACGATCGTGAGGCCGCCGCCATCCGGGCCTTCGCCGATCGCGTCCGCCGTGACGCCGCCGACGAGACCCTCGAGGAGCAGATCGTCGCGTTTTCCACCGCGATGACCCGCCTCCGCGCCGACCGCCGCGTCACCTGGGAGCGGCTCGCCGCGACCCGCGACAACCTCGCCACGCTCCGCGAAGTCGCAGAAGGCCTGCGGCGTATCGGGTTCGAAGCGCTTTCCCTCGAAGACGAAACGCGACGTTATCTCGAAAGCACCCTGCAACGACTGCGTCAGTCCGCGGAATCCAAGAACCCTGACGCCCGGTTGGCCCCCAAGCCCGAATCCCCCGGAGGAACCCATGGCCGATGAAACCGACAATCTGCTGAGCCTGCTCGAACGCCTCGACACCCGCGCACCGCGACCCGGGGCCGCCGATGCCATCGACGCCATTGTCGATGCTCCCCCGCGCACCACGGCCGTCGTTTCACTGCGCGATCACGAGACGGTGCGGCGCTTCCGGCAGGAGCTTTCCGACGGGTTGATCCGTGCCGACACCGCCAATCAACTGTTGCGGCTGGTGCGGACGGTCCTGGAGGCCCGACGACCATGACCTCGACCTCCGGATGGGAATCGACGGCCGTCCTCGTCGCGGTGCTCGCCCCACTGGTGGGAATCCCGCTTACCGCTCTGACGTTCTATCTGCGCTCGCTCCGCGAGCAGCAGGCGCAGTGGTTTTCCGAACTGTCACGCCGCTGCGACGCCGCCGATGCGGGCCTGTCCGAGTTGCGGCGACGACTCGTCGAGCTGGAACGTGACTACGCCACCAAGGAAGAATGGCTCCGCGAAACCATGCACGCGCGAAGAACCCTGGAACACTTGACCAGCGCCGCGGCGCGGCTCGATGCCAAGGTCATGGACCTGGCCGCGACCCTCGCCGCCGAGCAGACCACGGCCCGCGGACCGGCCCCGCGGTTCGGCGAGAGCGTCGGTCCGGTGCTGCGGCGCGTTGACGCCGGCGAAGGAGAATCATGATGGCCAACGGACGCGACACGCGGGAAATCAAAGCCATTCGCAACGAAGTGCTGATGGCCCTGAAGGTCGTCTACCCTGCGGCCCTGCAGGCGGAGCCGCTGATGCGCAGTCTGCTGGTGCTTTTTCCCACGCTGGAGTTCGACCACCTTCGCCGCGATCTGCACTACTTGCTGGAGAAACGGTACGTGGAGCGCATTCAGCCGATCGGGGAGGACGTCCCGGCCTTGACCCCCTGGCGAAGGCGGTGGTTTCGTCTGACGTCCTCGGGCATCGAGTTAACCGACCATTGCATCCAAGACCCGGCGCTGCAGGAACTGTGAACGATCCAATGAATGACCAATTGCCGATTCCCGATTGCTCAAGGACGCAGCCGTCGCCGCGGTGCCGCGCCGCGAAGCCGCCTACCCGGACGATCGCCGCGCCCACCGGCGAGGGGGCGAAGATCAGCGGTCCGGCGAATAATGCACTGCCCTCCCCGGCCCCCGCGGCGACCTCGGAACCCGCACCGCCTGACGCCACTTCCACCGGCAATGCACCCGACGCCGGCAAACTTGAGGCCCATCGCGAACGGCAGGCGATGGTGGCGAAGATTCTGGACGCAACGTTCGGCCAATGGGCCTCCATTCATCCCGACTTATGGGAACGGCGGGCGTACCTGATGCTGGTGGGCATGGTGTATGAACGATTGGCCACCAGCGAAGCCGAGTTGTCCACCAGTGAACTGGTGGCTCTGGCCAAGGCCTTGGCGGAGAACCGCCGCGTCGAGGCCCGCGCCGAGGCCAAGACCCGCGACGATGCGGAGAACGAAACCCCCGCGGAACCGGCCGAACTTCCCAGCGGCTTCGGCCAGGTCGTCCGCAACGTCTACGGCGCCAACTGGCATGTGGAATGATTGCCAATTGTCGATTGTGGATGGGTCACTCGCCGAGCCATGGACGGGGCGCGGTACGCCGCTCATGAAGGGGGAGGCCGCGGAAGAAGCGGGGATGCTCCGGACGCGGCTACACTTTCGGATGGGCGGTACGGGCGGCGTGGGTTCCGTCGGAAAGCGGCGTGATCTCGTAGTCGCCGAAGAGGCTGGGGGCTTCGCGGCGAAGCACGTCGAGCATCAGCCCGGCGACGATGCGGATTTCGGTTTCGGCGGCTTCGTTGCAGCGAAGTTCGATGAAGTGCCGCAAGGCTCGGGCGTTGGCAGTGACGAAGATTTTGGTCTCGGTGGCGTTGGGCAGCACGGACCGGGCGGCCTGTCGGGCGAGCTTGCGGCGGAGCGTCTTGTCCGAAACGTCGGCGAACTTGCGGGCCAATCCCTCCACCAATCTGACGTAGGCTTCCTGAGCGTGTTCGACGGCCCGGCGCCAGACCTCGTGCAGCTCGGGGTCGGCGGCGATGCAATCGGGTTCGACGAACTCGGCCACCGACTCATCGACGTAGCGCTGCGACAGTTGCGAGTAGCCGAAGCCGGCGCGGTGGCGGACGAGTTCGTGGGTGAAGGAGCGGGAGACGCCGGTGAGGATGAAGTTCCAGACGCTGTGTTCGAGGACGCTGCCGTGTCCGACTTCCTTGATGTGCGCGAGGTAGGCGGCATTGCCGCCGGGTCGAGGCTTGGCGAAGCTCATGTAGCAGAGTCGTCCGGCGATTTCGGGGAGGATTTCGCCGGGAATTTCGCTGTCGGTGGTCCATTCGGCCACCCCGTGGTCCTTCAGGAAGCGCGCGCTTTCGCCGTCGTCGAGAATCTGTCGTCCGACGAGGTAGACGCTGGGGTTGCGGATGATCTTCATGCGCGGTTCTCCGTGGCGAAACTTATAGTCGGAGGGCAGGCGAATCGCAAACGATCGAAAGTGATTGGGGACTTCTCGGCCACAACGGAACCGACTGGTCATGGACATTGAAGTTCGTGGGCGCGGAGTTCGTCGTCCCAGGCGCTGGGTGTACAACCGCGCCGCGTGAGGAGTTCGACGAGCGTTGCGCGCAGGGCCGCCCGCGGCGACTCGTTGTTCGGGTCGAGCGAATCGGCGAGCAGCCAGACGCGGCCTCCGCGGCTGAGGATTTCGGCGACGCTTGCGGCAAGGGCGTCCGCGTCGGCGCGGGCCTCGTCGATGCGAAGCAGGTCGGCATCGGTATCCAGCCAACCGATCTGACCGGAGAGCCACGAGGGGAAGGTGCGGAGCGCGCCGCGATACCCGGCCCGGTGCAAGTAGTAGTAGAGGTAGTCGCAATCGTAGGAGAGCGTGATGATCGTATCCTTGGATCCGGCGAGGCCGGCGAGGTGGTCGGCGCGAAGGCGATGAAAGCTGGGTGGAGGGCGAAACCCCAACAACCGAGCCGTGGGCACGACCGAAGAGAGGGCCAAGGCCCCGCAGGCGATGCTTAGTGCCATATTTCTGGCACGACCTCCGAGCCGGGCGCAGGCGTCCACGAGAATCAAGGACACCCACACGATGGCCGCGGGCCAGGCGACGAGATCATACCGACCAACGAGGTAGTTCGGACGGACCAGCGCCGAGTACAGCCAGGCCAGCGCCAGCGGTCCCAGGGTCAGCGCGGCCAGGAGGATGTGCGTCTGACCCAACCGTTCGATACTACGCGTTGTCGGCAAGCCGGCGTCGAGCGGATGTCCTCGGTTTTGCGCCCGCGGCTCGGATTGGGCGGGGGATCGTCGGGCGGCGGCGACGACCACCCAGGCCGCGGAGACGGTCACCAGGATGGCGGGCAAGGTCTGGGAAATCCGAACCAGCGTCGGCGATCCGATCGCGGTCAAGTCCGGCGACGCAAGCGACAATCCCCGCAGATGGGCCGGGTACGCGCCGGCGGGCAGGAACGCCCAGAGCGATTCAAGGATCGCCGTCGCAGGCGACCACGTCGGCTCGATCCAGAGATTCCCTCCGCCTTGTGCAGCCGGAAGAACCGCCGCCAGAAAATAGGGAACGAACGCGAGGGCGACGATGACGGTCGTCGTGAGCCACGCACGAAGCGCCCCTCGGCGATTGGCTGCAAGCACAACTCCGGCAGCCGTGCAAGGCACGATGTAGGCTGTCCAGTAGTGAAGGTGCAGGCAACCGAACAACGCCGCGGCGTAGGCGATCCACCACTTTCCACCGCGACGACACGCTTCAACAAGCAGCCAAAGCGAGACGGTCAGCACGAGCATCCACAGGGCGTAGGCTCGGGCCTCCCTGGCATAATGGACGTGCAACGGATGGAAGGCCGCCAACACTGCGCCGACCGCCCCGGCGGCGGCTCCGCGAATCCGCCAGGCGATCGCGGCCAGCAGCGGAATCGTCAGGGCCGCACACAAAGCGGAGAAGGATCGATACGCGGCTTCGGAATCCCCGAACGCCTGGGCCCACAGCCGTAGCAGAAAGTAATACGGAAGGTTGGTGCTTTCCTTCAGCAGACTTGACGCGAAGGGCCAATCGAACAGGTTTCGGACGTAGAGGAACGTGCAGCTTTCGTCGAACCAGAAGTCACGGTCAGAGAGGCCGATGAACCGAAGCGCCGTTCCGGCGACCGCAGCGGCCGAGGCGACGGCGAGCGCGGCGCGGGCGGGCTTGAAAACCGCGTTCATGGATCGTGGGGCGACGGTTCACCCTCGAAATTCGGATCAAAGACGTATACGCGGCGGAGCGAGTCCTCGGTGACCGCGCCGCGGACCGCGATCGCCGCGAAAAGCGGATTGTCTCGGTCGGGGTCGATCGACGTCACGCGGCCGATGGTCATGGCCGCCGGAAGGGCATCAGATTCCGGGTCGGAGAGAACCAGATCGCCGATGCGAACCGCGCCGCTTTCGACGTCGCGCACGGTCACGTCGCGGATTTCCAATCTTTCTCCCCCGCGACCTACGAGCCAGAAGTACCGCTCGGCGAGCACCACCCGGTCGTCCTGAAAGCGCCCCAGGCGCACCTTCTCCTGGACGCTGACGTCGCTGAGAAGCTTGACGCGCGAGGTGTGGGTGCCGATCTGCTCGACGTACCCGATCAGGGTTTCGCCCAGCAGAACGGCGAGTCCGGCGGACAACCCCTGCTGTTCGCCGGCCTCGATGGAGAACTCGCGCGAAATGACCGGCGAACCCTGGGCGATGCCGGAAAGCGAACCGGCGCTGACCAGGCGCGAGGAGCGCCACGACAGCAGATCCTCGGCCAACACCGTCGCGGGGATCAATCGCCCGCGATGTCCCAGGCTTCCCGTGCCCACGTCCCAGAAGCGCGAGGCGCTGAGTTGAGCCACCTGCCGTTCAAGCTGCTCGACGCGGGCGGCCAGCGCCGCGGCGCGGTGTTCAGCGGCCTGTCGCGTGCGCTCGGCGTCCTGGTCCTGCCCGGGGGCGGGGAGGCGCGGGGAAGCCCAGAGGTTTTTCAGGCCCGAGGCGACGTACGACGATGCGGCTTGGAACGGGAGCAGAATCTGCGACACGGTGATCAGCCGGCCGGTCCAGGATGGCGGCAACAGGAATCCGATCGCCGACAAGCCCAGCAACAGGAGGATCAATCTCTGTCCCCCGCTTTTCCGTCTGTTGCGCCGTCGTGCCACGTGATGTCACCTTACCTCGCAGAATATCCGTCGCCCCGAAGGGTTATTGTAGGGCGTAGCGCGGCGTTTTCGAGGGGCAGGGATATCCATCTCCGTTCCGGTGGACCGGAGACCGTTTGGGCGGAGGCTGGGGTCTCGAACCGCGAGTGCCAGCGAGCGGTCCAGCGCCCGCAGGCATCGACGAGCTTTCGGACCGCTCCATGCTGTCGCGGTTCTGATCTGTCGCGGTACGGATTGGCATTCCTACTGGCCGCTCCCTCACGGTCGCGGTACGGATCGGCAGGGTCCGTGACCGTACAGGCTTGGGATGAACGCGGGTCGGGGAGAAAACGACCGCAACAGGAAAACGGGAAATGC
>JBBTCJ010000125.1:0-2699 GCA_038043285.1 Planctomycetota bacterium
GAGTTCCGCGCCATGACCTGGGGGTTGATCCCTTCCTGGGCGAAGGATCCCGCGATCGGATCAAAGATGATCAACGCCCGCGCCGAAACGCTCGCCGAAAAGCCGTCCTATCGCAACGCCTTCAAGCACCGTCGATGTCTGGTCGTTGCTGACGGGTTCTACGAATGGAAAACGCTTCCCAAAGGCAAGCAGCCGTACCACATCTGCATGGCCGACCGGCAACCCTTCGGAATCGCGGGGCTCTGGGAGAACTGGCAAGGCCCGAACGGAAACGTTGTCCAATCTTGTACGCTGATTACCACGCAACCCAACAGATTACTGGCCGACATCCATGATCGGATGCCCGTCATCCTGCCTCCCGAGCGATTCGGCGAATGGCTAAGCCCCGACGACCACGACGTGGCGCGCCTCTCCCAACTCCTTCGTCCCTTCTCGGAAACACTCATGCGGGCATTCCCCGTCAGTACGCGCGTCAACGCCCCGACGTTCGACGACCCGGCGTGTATGGCGCCCACCGGCGACATCGCGCCGCCCGAGCACCACCGCGCTTCCCCGCAGTCGCCCTGAGCGACGCGAAAAATCTCACCGGCCTCGAAGCCGGCACCCTCCGAACATCGTTTGGCGTGGTCCGGCGGCTTCGCTTCGAGGCGCCGTCGAATCGACAGCCACCGGCAACGGCGATACGCTCTTGCCTCGACCCATGTCCTATCCCGTGGTCATTGAAGGACTCACCAAGCACTACGGTCGGCGCGTCGGCGTCGACAGCCTGAGTTTCAGCGTTCCGCGCGGTTCCATCTTCGGCTTCCTCGGTCCCAACGGCTCCGGCAAGACCACGACCATTCGGGTTCTCATGGGGTTCCTCCAACCCACCCGCGGACGTGCGACCGCTTTCGGCCGCGATTGCTGGCGCGAAAGCGACCGCATCAAAGCCAACGTCGGCTATTTGCCCGGCGATCTGCGACTCTACCCCTGGCTGACCGGCGTCCTGGCCTGTCGAATCAGCGGCGAGGTTCGCCGCCGCGACCTGATGGCGCCCGGTTCCCGCTTGGCTGAGCAGTTCGGACTGGATATGGACCTCCCGGTGCGGGCCATGTCGCGGGGAACGCGGCAGAAGCTCGGCCTGCTTCTGGCATTGACGCACGAACCCGCCCTCCTGATTCTCGACGAGCCGGCCGCATCGCTCGATCCCATCATGCAGGGGCGACTGCACCGCATCCTCCGCGAGCGTGCCGCGTGCGGATGCACGGTGATTCTTTCCAGCCACACGCTCGGCGAAATCGAGGAACTTTGCGACCAGGTGGCGATCATGCGCGAGGGGCGGCTGGTCGCCCACGACACGCTGGACAATTTGCGGGCGCGTGCGGCGCGAACCGTCGTGATTCGATGGTCCGACGGTCGGCTTCCGTCGTCGGACAACTTGCCGGCCTGTCTGCGGATGGATCGACAGGATGCGTCGCGGTGGTTCGCTACGCTTCACGGATCGACCGGCGAAGTGGTTCGCTGGGCCGCCGGCCAGCCCATTGAGGAATTGACCATCGGACCGCCGAGCCTCGCCGACGTCTTTCAATCGTTCTACGAATGAATGCCCATGATCAATCGCGGGTTGGTTCATAAGTCGTTGCTTGAAACCGCCTGGGGCACTGTCCTGTTCGCGGCTGGCCTGTGCGCGTTCCACGCCCTCGCGGCGGTCGCCGCGGCGAAGTTCTACACCGGCATAGTCGAAACCCTGGCCCAGCTCGAGATCGCCCGATACATCCTGGCCGCCTTGCTGGGTACCAGCGATGCGGACATCGTTGGTCCCGCCGCGTTCGCCGCGTTACCCTGGGTGCATCCCTTGCCCCTGGTATTGCTTTTCGCACACGCAATCACCTACGCGACCCGAATGCCCGCCGGCGAAACCGATCACGGCACCATCGACGTCCTGTTGGCGTTCCCGGTTTCTCGCGCCACCGTTTACGCGTCCGAGTCCGTCGCCTGGATGGTATCCAGTGTGATGCTGTTCGCGGGCGGGTTCCTCGGCCATTTCGCGGGCGCGTTCTGGACAGGAAAAGACCAGCCGCCGTCGATGCTCCAACTGCTGATGTTCAACGCCAATTTGTTCACCCTTTACCTGGCGGTCGGCGGCGTCGCGTGGATCTCTTCGGCTGTCTCCAACCGTCGCGGCCGGGCTGCCGGCGCCACCTTCGCCGTGCTCCTCGCCTCGATGATCGTCAGCGCGATGGCCTCGTTCAACGAAGTCATCGCAAGAATCGGGTTCCTTGGATTGCTGTACTACTTCCGACCGTTTCAGATCGTGCAAGGCGGCGATTGGCCGCTGCAAGACCTGCTCATTCTCTTCATCGTCGCCCTGGCAGCATGGATCACCGGATTGTGCATCTTCCGTCGTCGAGACCTGCCGACAATCTGATCCCCCTCGGATTCCAGCGCCGCCGGCAAATGAAACGGGGAGAGAATGCACGCATGAGAGCGTTTTCACTTTTTGTGTAGCGTCGCCCTTCATGGGCGGCGCTTCCAGGTCCATAGCACTTCCGGCGGCTGTCGTCTTGAGGTGCTTCCCGTTTCTTTGTTGGTCCCTCTTTGTTGGTCCGGTTCATACCGGTCCGAAGCCTCGAAAGAGGTGCAGCGCCGATCAGATGAGGCGCCGATCAGAACCGCGACAGCATGGAGCGGTGTCTTTTCTTCATCCGTACCACGACCGT
>JBBTCJ010000125.1:2799-16769 GCA_038043285.1 Planctomycetota bacterium
TCTTCTCCTTCCGTTCCTTCTATCCGTACCGCGACCGTGAGGGAGCGGCCCGGCCTTTTATCAGAACCGCGACAGCATGGAGCGGTGTCTTTTCTTCATCCGTACCACGACCGTCAGGAAGCGCCCGCCGTTTCTTCCTCTTCTCCTTCCGTTCCTTCTATCCGTACCGCGACCGTGAGGGAGCGGCCCGGCCGCATCCCTCAGAACGCCGATTCGTACACCGCCAATAGCTCCGCAACCTCGACTCGAACCGGATTGAACTCCGCGGTCCATTGCCCGGACGCCTCACCCGCGAGCTGAGGAAGGACCGCCCGCTCGACGCCAAGTTCTCGAAGCGTGCACCGCAACCCGCCGGCTACCAGCAACGCCGCGATTCGCGCAACAAGTACACCGGCCTCAACTCCCAGCGGAGCATACGGATTCCCCTCGGCAAAGTGATCGGCGTTGAATCGAACAACGTGCGGTAGCATGACTCCGACGGCCATGCCGTGCGCGATGCCGCAACGCGCCGTGAGGGGATTCGCGCAGGCATGGGCTGCGCCAAGCATCGAGTGTTCGATCGCGGCCCCGGCCACGTGAGCACCCAGCAACATGTCGGCGCGCGCCGAATCATCCGACGAATTCGCAACCGCCCGCTCATACGCCCCGTTCAACAGGCCCCACGCGGTAGTCGAAAGTTCCGCCGAGACGGCATTCCGTCGGATCGTTCCCGCAGTCTCGACGGCATGGGCGACGGCGTCGATTCCCGTAATCGCCGCCAAACGCGGTGGAAGCGTCCGCGTCAGGTCGGGGTCCAGGATCGTCGCCCGGCACATCGCCTTCTCGTCGCCGCAGGCCATCTTCTGATGCGTGACCGGATCGCTGATGAGCGCGAACGACTGCGCCTCGCTCCCCGTACCCGCGGTGGTGGGGACGGCGATCATGGGCAGCATCGGTTGTGTCGCTTTCCCGGTGCCCCGGTAGTCCGACATTTGTCCGCCATTGGTCAGCAGGAAGTTGATTCCCTTTGCACAGTCGAGCGCGCTTCCGCCGCCCAGTCCGACGATCAGGTCGATCGGTTGCCCCTTCGCCTCCGCCGCCCGCGCCGCTCGAACGCCGGCTTCGACGTGTTTGGTCGTCGGGTTCTCCTCAACGCCGGCAAACAGCACCGTCTCGACCCCGGCATCCGTCAGCGACGCCTTGGCCGCCGCGACGTGACCAGCGGCAACGATGCCACGATCGCTGACCAGCAGAACGTGCAAGCCGCCTGTATCGCGTACCAGCGCACCAAGCTCTGACAGCTTGCCGGCGCCGAACTCCACGAGGACGCGCGAATGCTTCGATACGATCGCAAGGGCAGCCCCGCGGTCAGTCATGACAATCTCAGTGGCAATCCCTGGCAGGTCGGGTCAGCCGGTGCCCCAACAGAATGTAGCGGAACGACAGTCCCCCTGGAGGAAATGAAGGCGGGCGCCGTGCCGCAATCGCCGTGGTGTCATTCTTCATTCTCCATTCGCCATGGCCGCCTGGTACGCCCGCTGGCGATACAGATGCTCAAACAGGTTCCCCTCGTGCGGCTGATCCCAACTCAATTGCACCGTGGGAATCGGCCCGACGTTGAAGCGATCGACGTTCGGCGACGACAGCAGCGCAGCGGTCAACGAGCGATCCTTGGTAATCGCGGAGACAACCAGCGACGGACCGATGGCCTCCGGCATCTCCCTCGTGGGGCATTCTACGACCGATGCAAACGGGAACAGAAACTCTCGATTCGCCAGGGGGTGATTCCGATCCTCGCACCAGATGATCGTCGGCAGCAAATAGGCACATCGTCCGATCGTCTGCAATCGCGGCGTGCCGCGGACCTGTTCCGTCAGATCAACCGCACCCTCGACGCGCAACTCGTGGTCAATCAGCGCATTCATGCGTTCCGCCATGGCCGGATTCGCAAACGCCGCGATCGTCGCCGCGGGATCATCCGCCGGCAACGCACCCACCTTGCCGATCCTTTCCGCCAGCGCCGCCGCGATCTTGCGCCCGTTTCGCGGCGTCCAAACGCCCGAGGCGTTGATGCACGATCGACCCCCGTTGGCCGCGATCGACAACTCCATGACGTCGAGATAATTCTCCCACTCGTCGGCTGCGTCTTCGCCGAGCACCACCTTGCTGAATCCCGGCCCGTGAATTTCCACGTGCGGATTATTCCTCCACGGCCCCGTGGTCGCGGTATCGCCGAACAGCATGGACCGATCGACGGAGCGCAGCAACTCGCCCGCTCCGGCGTGATCCGTCGGATAGAACCCGAACGCCCCGCGCGGGATGCCCTCCGCGCACAATGACTCGATGATCCGCAACGGCGTCCAAGGTTCCTCGCGGCCGGGTTTGAGCACCACCGGGGCCTTCAGCGCCATCGCGGGAAGCCAAAGTCCGTGCACCCCCGGCGAATTGCTCGGAAGCACCGCTCCGAAGATCCGTCCGGCCCGGAAGAAGCTCAGCGTCCGCCCCTCCTGTACCCCGTGACCGCGATCCAGGATTCCCAGCGGGAACCCGCGCGTCAGCCCGGCCACGATTTTGTCCATCTCCACCAGCACGCGCTGGATCTTCTGCGCGTTGCTGCGGCAGTGCGCCGCCGGCATTCCGGTCGTGGCCGACAGTTGGCCAACGTAGTCGTCGAAACCCTGCGACCCATCGCCGACCGGCAGAGTCGCCTTCATGAACCGCTCGGCGGCCCGCTTGCAGATCGCCAGCAGCTCCGCCACCGTGAACCGTTCGAGCACCGTGTCGTCCATCCGGTGCACGTCGCGGACCACCATGCCGGAATTGGCCTGGCTCACCGTCGCCACCACCTCTCCGGTGGCATGGTGAATCAGCTCGATCTTCTCGACGCTTTCGTACGGTCGGCCTTGGCGAAGGATGGGTAGGTGCGTCACCGTTGTCCCCAGGGTCTTTCGGTCCGGGCAGCCGGACCTCCGAAATCGGTGCGGGATATCCTGCCTGCCGCCGAGTACAATACTATAAATGACTCAACCCTACGAAACCATCGTGCGCCGCGGTGGATCGGCGGCAATTCAAGACGCATCGAGGTTCTTCATGCAAAAAGATCCGGTTTACGAATCCCTGAGGGCAATCACCTCGCGCCTACGCGAACTGAATGTTCCCCACGCGGTCATGGGGGGAATGGCACTGGTTGCACATGGGTATCGCCGCACCACCGAGGACGTTGACATTCTGGTGACCCAGGAAGGACTTACGGCCATCCACCGATCCGTCGTCGGCTTGGGATATCGTCCCCTATTCGAGGGCAGCAAGAACATCCGTGACATCCAAACCGGCGTACGAATCGAGTTCCTAGTCACCGGCCAATATCCGGGCGACGCCTGCCCCAAGCCCGTCGCCTTCCCTGATCCCGACAACGCCTCCGTCGAAATCGACGGAATCCGGTACCTCCAGTTGCCCACCCTGATCGAACTGAAACTCGCATCGGGAATGACCAACCCCGGTAGGCTTCGCGATCTTGCCGACGTGCAGGAAATCATTCGCGTGCTTCAACTCCCCGACGGGTTTGTGGATCGACTCGATCCCTTTGTCCGCGACGAGTTCCGCAAGTTGGCCTGCGGCATCAACCGAACGTCGCGCGACCAGCAGGAAACGTAGTTCGCATCTTCGTCAGGCGACAATCAGTACACGCCTTCCACGACCGGCACCGCGAACCCCGAAAACGGCCTCACGTCTCCCACGCCGTCCCACGGATACCGCTCACACGGCGGCTGTCGCATCCCCTCGTCGCGCTCCAGAAATCGCGGCATAAAGAACTCTTTCGTCAGCGTCGTCAGCCGCACCCGCCCAAGCTCACCGTACTCAACGATCCGTTCCGGTTGTTTCGGATCCACCACCTCGATCATCGCCCGCGGGCACGGCGGGTGATAGATGATGCTGTAGCGATCCGCCGGATCGAACGGCTTGTGGCACGCCAGGCCCATCAGCGTGTTGCCGTACGTCGGAACGAACTCGATCTTGCCTTCCAGCAGCTCCTCCCGCGCGAAGCGGTGAAACTGGGCCGTCAACTGCGTCCCGCCGCAGAAAACCCCCCTAATCCCCATGCGAACCAGCGACACCCGCTCGCAGATCGCGTCCAGTAGCTTCGGCGTGGTGAACAGGCATCGAATGTTCTCATGCGCCCGAAGAAGCGTCAGCCCCTGATTCACGACGTGGTCGCGGTACTCCGTCATCAGGTCCATTCGGCCCGACTTCACCAGCTTGACCACCCAACGCGGGTCGAGATCGACGTGAAAGCAGATGCCGCCGCGATGCTGGCAAAGGTGCTCGACGGCCATCCGCAGCCGCCGCGGGCCGGTCGGGCCGAGCATCAGCCAATCCGCCCCCCTGGGAAATCCTTCATCGGAAAGCGTCTCGCTGAACAGCTCGTAGTCGGTGCGGAAGTCGTCGATGTTGATCCGGCTCTTGGGCACACCGGTGCTGCCCCCGGTCTCGAAGATGTAGACCGGCTTCCCCGCCAGCCCCTTGGGAACCCATCGCCGCACCGGCCCGCCGCGCAACCACTCGTCCTCGAACGGGGGAAGCTTGTCGAGGTCGGCGTACGATTGGACTTGGTCGCGCGGATCCCACCCCAGCGTCCTGGCATACTCCAGCCAGAAGGGGCATCCCGTCTGCGGATCGAAGTGCCAGGCCACGATCCGCCGCGCGTGCGCGTCGAGCTGCTCCCGCGCCTGCCCAACGCGATCCCTAAACGTCTGCCCACCCGACGAATTCGAACCCGTCATCGCACCTCCCAACGGATCCCCCACCGTTCGCGCCGCGAAGGGTCGGGGACGGCCTTGAATCTACAATCGCCAGTCGACGCCACTCCCCCGTCCTCGGGGGAGAGGGAAGGGTGAGGGGGACGCCTTCAATCGTCAATCGTAAATCGACAATCGACAATCGACAATTCCCCCCAGCGCCCCGGCGCGGGCGCGCGCTTCGCAACGCCCCCAAGCGAGCGCGCGCGAAGTTATTTATGCGGGATCATCATGCGCCGCGCGGGCTTTCCTCCGTCGCGGTGGCCGCCCCAGACGTTACGGTGAACGACAATGGCTCACTCTTCTGATTCCGCATTCCGCATTCGCCATTTCGCATTCGCCCTTCATCTTCGCCCCGCGCGAAAGAAAATTGACGAAACGAACCCAATTTTCCCGCCTGGCCGCCCCGAAAACGCGGTTCCGCCGTGAAAACTAACCCAGAACATAGCTTCGTTGACCCGTGCGCCACGCAAGACGAACCCCTTACCCAAAGGGCGCCGCTCGTGCACTCGACGCGTGAGCCGGCCGGCGAAACCGACGCCTTCCCGCGACCTTGATCGGCAGTGGTCCAACGGCTACAAGTTCTTACTCGCCCTTGGGACCGCCGGTACGCCGTGCAGACCAAGGGGTGCGTGAAAGGAGCTTGATTCGATGAACCGGGCCGTGCAATGCGCGTGCATGATGGTCTTCGCCATCGGGGCCTCCGCGGACGTGACCCACGGAGTCGCCGACGAGCGCGGAACGATCAAGGGCAAGATCGTCTTCAAGGGCGATCCGGCCAAGTACGAACCCCAACCGCTGGAAGCCGTGAAGGGCACCAATTGCGACAACGGCACGCCGATGATGAGCGAAGAGGTTCTGCTCAACAAGGCCACAACGCCGACGACGATCCGCAACGTCGTGGTGTACCTCAAGGAGCGCCCGTTTGAGACGCCGCGAAACCTCCCGCGAACCTATGCGGTGATCGAGGCCAGGGACTGCCGCCTCGAGCCGCACGTCGTCGCGGTCCGCGCCGCCCAACGAGTCGACCTCAAAAACTCCGACGACCTCTCACACCAGTTCCGCCTTCTGTCGGTGAAGAACAAGATGCATGGGTTCGTCGTTCCCAGAAAGGGTTTGTCGATGGCCGTCAGCTTCGAAGCGGAGCCGCCGTTCCACGTCACCTCCGAGTTCTTCCCCTGGATGAGCGCCTGGCTTGCGGTGTTCGATCACCCCTATTTCCTCGTAACCGACACCGATGGGGCGTACGACTTCTCGGAGTTTCCGCCGGGCAAGTACCTCGTGGAAGCCTGGCACGAGAAGTTCGGCGTCAAGTCGATCACCGTTGAGCTGAAGGCGGGCGAGACCAAGCAGGTCGATATCGTCTTTGAACCGGACGCGAAGTAGCGGATCACCTTGCCCGCCTGGTGCCATGCCCACGCGACGCGAGGGTCGGGCAAGGCGGCCGACTTGTCGTCGATCGAGTACCCGGCAGCGCCGAGACTACCGTTCCGCCCTCCATCGAACGTTGGGTTTGCGCGACGCGGCCACCTCGTCGAGCCGCCGCACCGGTGTGTTGTGCGGAGCGTTCTTCACCAGCTGCGCATCGCGCTGGATCTCGTCGGCGATCGTATGCATCACTTCGACAAACCGGTCCAGCGTAGCCAGCGACTCCGTCTCTGTCGGTTCGATCATCAGGCAATGATGGATGGGCCAGGACATCGTCGGCGGATGGATGCCGTAGTCGATGAGCCGCTTGGCGAGGTCAAGTTCTGTCACCCCGCTGTCGCCGAACTCGGGTACCAGAATGAACTCGTGCGCGTAGGGCGGCGGGAACGGGAGCGTGAAACGATCCTTAAGCCGGGCGGCAAGATAGTTGGCGTTGAGCACCGCCTTCTCGGCCACGTCGCGCAGTCCGTCGCTGCCCAGGGCACGGATGTAGGTGAAGGCCCTGACCAGCACGCCGATCTGCCCGAAAAACGATCGTACCTTGCCGATGGTTTGCGGGCGGTCGTCGCACCACGCGTACGTTCCGTCGGCCTTCTTCACCACCTGCGGGATCGGCAGGAACGGTCGGAGATGTTCCGCGACCGCCACCGGACCGGCGCCCGGACCCCCGCCGCCGTGAGGCGTGCTGAAGGTCTTGTGGGTGTTGTAGTGCATGCAGTCGACGCCGAAATCTCCCGGGCGGGTCACGCCGAGGATGGCGTTCATGTTCGCCCCGTCGAGGTACAACTGAGCGCCCTTCGCGTGAACGATCTCGGCGATGTCGGCGATTTGTTCATCAAAGATGCCCGTGGTGTTGGGGTTGGTGATCATCAGGGCGGCCGTGTCCTCGTCGACCTTCGCGCGGAGGTCGTCGAGGTCGGCGCGGCCATCGGGCTTGGACCGGACCGACAGCGATTCGCGCCCGCAGATGGTGCAACTTGCGGGATTGGTCCCGTGGGCGCTGTCCGGGGCGAGGACTTTTCGGCGATTCTGCCCGCGGCCGGCGTGATACGCATTGATAATCATTAGCGCGGTCATCTCGCCGTGGGCCCCGGCGGCTGGTTGGAGCGTGACTTCGGACAAGCCCGCGATCTCCGCCAGGGCAACGCGCAGGCGATACAGCATTTCCAGCAACCCCTGCACCTCCGCATCGTCCTGGTAGGGGTGCACGTGAAGGAAACCAGGGAGGAATGCGACCCGCTCATTGATCCGCGGGTTGTACTTCATGGTGCAACTTCCGAGCGGGTAGAAGTTCCCGTCGATGCTGAAGCACCGATGGGCCAGCCGCGTGTAATGTCGCACCACGTCCAACTCGCCGACTTCGGGCAGCGGGGGCGGAGCATCGGCAAGCAAGGCCTGGGGAATGGCCGTCGCGGGGTCAACGGACGGAACGTCGGACTCCGGCAGGGAAGCGGCAGACAGTCCCGGCGAGCCGATCTCGAACAGCAGAGGTTGCGCGTCACCCAGCGCTTGGGGCACGATGTCCATCGAAGTCGTTGTCCTCACCTTCATGCCGGGCGACGGGCTGGTCGCCCGCGTCCGTTCGGATCTTGCCGTTGGAAGCGTCATGTTCCGTTTCTATTTCCGACTTTCCACGTCGCCCTTGGCACGCCCGTCGTCCTTACGTCCGGACCCGAAAGCAACGATCGGCGATCGCCAGAGTTCTTCCAGTTCGTATTCCGTCCCACATTCCGGACAGCGGCAGTGGGTCAGCCCGCGGAGGCTGTACCCACACTTCGGGCATACCGGCGGGCGCTCCCGCGCCTTCCGCCAACCCTTAACGTACCCATCCCGCCACACCAGGTAGATCGCCAGGAGCGTGAGGCCAATGGTCAGCAGCACCAGCAATCCGACGCCGACGTCAATCCACGGTTGCCAGGGGCTACGCGGCATCGAGGGCAGCCGCCAACTCGTCGATCTCCGCGCGCGTCCGCTTCTCGGTGACGGCCACGAGGAAACAGTCGGCGAAACACTTGTCGAACCGCGACAACGGGACGCCGCCGAGAAGGCCTCGCTTTCGGCACGCGTCCAGGGCGTGATCCACGCCCCGCGTGGTGCGGACCGCAAACTCCTTGAAAAACGGCGCGGCAAACGCCAACTCGTAACCTTTCAACCCGGCGATGCGCTGGGCAGCGTAATGCGCCTTGTCGAAGCACTGCGAGGCCGCCTTGGAAAGACCCTCCCTCCCCATGGCAGCCAGGTACACCGAAGCGCGGATCGCCAGCAAACCCTGATTGGTGCAGATATTGCTGGTGGCCCGCTCGCGCTTGATGTGCTGCTCGCGGGTTTGCAGGGCAAGGCAAAACGCCCGTCGCCCGTCCAAGTCCTTGCTCAACCCGACGACTCGGCCAGGCATCTTGCGAAGGTGCTTTTCGCGCGTGGCCAGAAGACCAAGGTACGGCCCGCCGTATTGCAACGGAATGCCCAGCGGCTGCCCCTCGCCCACCACGATGTCGGCGTCCAGTGCGCCGGGCGGTTTCAGCATCGCGCAAGCAATCGGATCGGTGGACACAATGGCCAGCGCTCCCGCCTCGTGAATCAGAGGGATCATCTTGTCCAGCCGTTCCACGCAGCCGAAAAAGTTCGGAGATTGAATGACGACCGCCGCCGTCTGATCGTCCACAACGTCGGCAAGCAACGATTCGTCCGCGACGCCGGACCGGGAGGTCAGCGTCGTCAGCTCCGCCTCCTGCTGTCGCAGGTACGCCGCCAGCGCGCCGCGGGAATCGGGATGGACCGTGTCCACGACGAGCACGCGCCGTCGGCCGGTGATGCTCAGAGCCATGAGGACCGCCTCGGCCACGGCACTGGCGCTCTCATAAAGCGATGCGTTGGACACATCCATGCCGGTCAACATGCAGATCATGGTCTGAAACTCGTAGAAGAGCTGCAGAATGCCCTGCGACGCCTCCGCCTGATAGGGGGTGTAGGCCGTCAGGAATTCGCTTTGTCCGGTGGACAACGCATCCACGACCGTGGGGATGAAGTGGTCATAGGCGCCGCCCCCGGCGAAACAAACCAGCTCGGTACAGTTCCTGTTGCGCGAGGCGAGGGCGGTCGTTTCGTTGAGCAGCTCCAGCTCGCTGATTCCGCGCGGGAGGTTCAGAGGCGCACGAAGTCTCAATCTTGGCGGAATGGTCGAGAAAAGATCCTCCACGCCGGCTGCGCCGATGCCGTCCAGCATGTGTCGTACGTTGTCGTCGGTCAGTTGGGTGTAACGCATAACAACAATGCTGAATGCGGAATGCTGAATGTCAAATGTGTACGATCCTGTTCGTCAAGCCGGTTGTTGCGTCATTCAACATTCGACATTCGACATTCATCCTTCCTTTCTGGTTCCCATCACGTCCACCTTGTAGACCCTGGTTTCGATGGCCTTGTTGTAGTTCGTCCAGCGGCCTTGCGGGTCGCGGTCGTTTTCGATCTCCGTCAGGAACATGTGCACCTTGGCGTCGAGGTTGTCGAGGTAGTGGATGGCCATCGCTTCGGGGATCGCCGGAAGCTTGGGGCTTCCGAACTCATACTTCCCATGGTGACTGAGCACGATGTGTTCCAAAGCCCAACGGAGTTCCTGCGGGAACGGATTCCCCGTTTTTGCGGCCGCCGCGTCGGCCTTCTTGTCGATCCAGATGACCGCCTGGGCGATGTGTCCGAGGAGCTGCCCGTCGTCGGAGTAACCGATTGCGGTCTCAAAGGTCAGTTCGGTGGCCTTGCCGATGTCGTGCAGAAATACGCCGGCGAGCACCAGGTCAAGCGAGAGCTTGGGGTATCGTGGAACCACCACGAGGGCGAGTTCGAGCACCGAGAGCGTGTGTTCGAGCAGCCCGCCGATGTAGGCATGGTGCAGAGCGGCGGCGGCCGGGGCGCGACGAAACCGCTCGATCAGCGGCTGATCCTCGATGAACTCCCGGAGCAACGACTTCAACGGAGCGTCCTTGATGCCGCGGAGGATGTCCACGACCCGCTTCCACATCACCTCCATGTCGTTCTTGGTCGTGGGAAGAAAATCGGCGTACTCGAAAGAACCTGATTCTGCCGGGCGCACCGCGTCGATAATGAACTGCAAGTTTCCCTTGTAATTTTCTACTCTTCCTTTGAATCGCAGGAAGCCGCCTTCGGGCATCGACTGGAAGATTTCCTCGGTTGCCTGCCACATCCGGGCGACAAGTTGACCGGAGCGGTCCACCAGGACGGCGTGGATGTACAGGCTCCCCTGGGTAGTCGAGCGAAGATCCTTGGAGCGAACCAGGAAAACCTCGTCCTCGAGCCGCTCGCCCGGCTTGAGTTCGTTGATGAATCGGCGGGGCACCCCGAACTCCTGTTGGCAGGCACGCCGGAAACGGGACCGACCCGCCGCCGACGCCG
The DNA here is from genome assembly GCA_038043285.1 of Planctomycetota bacterium. Taxonomy (GTDB): domain Bacteria; phylum Planctomycetota; class Phycisphaerae; order UBA1845; family UBA1845; genus JBBTCJ01. The sequence goes on from JBBTCJ010000125.1 coordinate 13,407, forward strand.
TGAGGCCGAAGAGTAGGGTGACTTGGGGGTAATAGCAAGGCGGACGAGGGGCTCGCGTCCGACGGATCGGCGGTGTCTTTGGCTGCCCGTTCCACGGAGGTCGATCGACCCGGGGCGGCGGCGATCCGATAATACGGGAAGGCCGCACGCAGAGAGGTCTGCGCGGGGGGAAAGCACCGCAGGTGAGGATCATGCAACTATGAAACAGCCGACGATGGGAATCATTGTAGGGGGGGGGCCGGCGCCGGGCATCAACGGGGTCATCGGGGCGGCGGCCATTGAGGCCATCAACAATGGGCTGAAAGTCATCGGCTTCTACGACGGCTTTCAGCACCTTGCCGGCGATGGGTTTGATCCGACCGAACATTCCCGCGAACTGCAGATCAAGGAGATGGGCCGCATCCACTTCGATGGAGGTTCGGTCCTGCGGACGTCGCGGGCCAACGTGCTGGACAAGGAGAAACTCAAGACGTCGATGGTGGTGCAGCCGGACCGGACGAGAACCGAACGAGTGGTGGAGCGGCTCCGCGGGTTGGGCGTGACCCATCTATTGACCATCGGCGGGGATGACACGGCGCTGAGCGCCCGGTTCGTCGCGGAAGGGTCGGCGGGGAGAATCCGCGTGGTCCACGTGCCCAAGACGATCGACAACGACCTGCCGCTTCCCGGCGACATTCCGACGTTTGGGTTCAACACCGCCCGGCACGTCGGATCGGAGATCGTGGCCAACCTGATGGAGGATTCGCGCACGACACGACGTTGGTACGTGGTGGTCACGATGGGTCGCAACGCCGGATTCCTGGCCCTGGGCATCGGGAAGTGCGCCGGGGCGACGCTGACCATGATCCCCGAGGAGTTTCCCAATTCGACAACCATCAAGGACATCGCCGACGTGGTCGAGGGGGCGATGCTGAAGAGGCGGATGATGGGCAGACCGGACGGCGTTGCGGTCCTGGCGGAGGGACTTGCCCACAAGCTCGGCGACGTCGAGGAGCTTTCGCGACTGCTGGGGCGGAACGTTCCGGTGGACGCGGCCGGACACCCGCGACTTTCGGAGGTGCCGCTGGCGCAGTTGCTCAAGGACGAGCTGCAACGGCGCTTCGCGGAGCGCGGCGACTCGATCACCATCGTCGCCCACCTGTTGGGGTATGAATTGCGTTGCGCCCGCCCGACCACGTCGGACTTGGGCTATACGCGCGACCTGGGGCATGGGGGCGTGCGCTTGCTGCTGGATTCCACTCGCGACCTCCCTCCCGGAGTCATGGTGACGCTGCAAAACGGCAATCTCGTGCCCGTCGCGTTTGAGGACATGGTGGACCCCAAGACCAATCGGACGCGCATTCGCACCGTGGACCTGGACAGCTATACCTACAGCGTGGCGCGAGCCTACATGATCCGGCTGGAGCCGTCGGATTTCGATTCGCCCACGGCGCTTTCCGCCCTGGCGGCGGAGGCGCGAATGAGCACCAAGCAGTTCCGCGAGCGCTACGAACGCGTGGTCCGCAGCACGTCGCACGTCGGGGCGGAGCATCCGGCGTGTCCGGTGGTGCTCAACGCGTAGAACGCACGACGATTGGCGAATGGCGAGTTAAGAATAGCGAGTAGCGAGGAACGGGTAGCGAATGATACCAACCCCAGTCTCAGTCCGCCGATACCCGACGTCCGGGCGACGGCCGAGCCGGCATCATACTTGCAACCTTCAAGCACGAACGGGACTGGATCGGGCAGTTCGTGGTATCACGAAACCCTGCCTGCATCGCCTCGCTCTGCCCATAAAGTAGAATGTCCCGCCATTGCCCCAGAACCGGCTGTCCACCCACGGTTTGCAACTTGATGGATTCCGGCAACGGCGGAGGATCGCGGCGAATCTGCACCTGGTTGGGTTCACGAATGTATTTGAATCGCCCAGTTTGTGCGTCAACCGTCATCTGAAACGCGGATTGCGAAAAGAGGTAGAGCGTCCAATCGTCTATCGGGCAGCCGTACTGCGTTCCTTGGTTGGTCGGCAGCACGCCGATGATCCGCAGACAATCGTCACCTACATTGTATGGTGCCTGCACGTCGGGCACGGCCACGTTGGCAATCACGAAGCTACCGTTCGGCTCAGCCTCGATCGTTTGGCCGTTGAGCGAGTACAACAGCGCCACGCCCCCCCGGCGGCGGTGGAGGAGGCCGGGAGCGGCGGATGGCATTGGGCGGATGCTGGGGAGCCCGAAGCCAGCCATCCGAGGCAGATGAGGACCCCATGTGGCCTGCTATATTTCATACCCCTCTTGTTCATGGTTCGGTCCTTTTCGCTACCTTGCCCTGTGCGAAGCCGACTTCCGTTGCTCGCCGCTGCCGCACAAGACGACGCGCTTCAATTAGCAGCCCTACCATTGCGGGAAGGAACATTGGAATGCGCAGGTGTCGGGCAATCACCCGACCGCTTCGATCGACTTCGCTGTTCCAACTCGGAACCCAGTCAGTCCCGCACCCCTGAAAGTGACGTACAAATAGACCCCACTCCCACGCTAATATGAAATGTGGGCTACCCATCGTCGGGAAGTAAAGCTTTGCAGGCGGAACATTCATACTGATAACAAAGCAACCACGAGCAAGTGATATCCTCAGAGACCCGGTCCGAGCAATCCATGCTGGATTCCAATAGCCTGCTAGCCACCCTCCGCAACACAGCACCATTATTGGAATCGCCACACGCGATGCCCGCCACATCTGGTCTAGCCGCACAGGCACACCACTGGCACCGTCATTGGTCGTGGAAGTTACCCTATCACCGTCTGCCGACGGCTCCAAATGAGCGGCACACATACTGTCGCGAACCCTTCCGACCATTCGTTTCGTCCACGGACTTCATCAGTACTTTGTCACGTCTTCGAGCGTTCCATCATTTGCATTGACAATCACCCACCAAATCTCTCGAGCACAAGGCAAGGTCTCACAGTTTCGGTCAGTCACAAGAAACCTGTATACCAACTTTGAGACGTAAGGTTGGCCGATAGTAACTCGATTTGCGCTTCCCGGTCCAATCCAATACGCCGCCTCTCCCGAAAGAATAAAAAGCTCCCCAGTAGCCCGCTCAATCCCACGTCGAATCTGAGGTAATGCTCGCTCGAAGGCGTTCTGCGCACTCAAATAGCGCTCGCCCTCGTTCACGGCCTTGCCTGGTGGTGCGTTATCGATCCGGACCTGGGGTCCGACGCGGACCTGCGCGAGAGCACTCGACGCGCAACCCAGCGCACCCCCTGCCACGATGGCGAGTGAGTGCCTCACGCGATCCGAGGCGCTGGCACCGGGTTTTCGGCGCCGCGCCAGCAGTGCTCCACCGATCCCAAGCACTCCGACCCCGAAAAGCCCCACCCC
>JBBTCJ010000126.1:0-2938 GCA_038043285.1 Planctomycetota bacterium
GCATTATTATTACCTCCGCGACGCCTCCGGCGGCCACGTCGGCCTGATCGTCGACGACGACGGTGACGCCGCCACCCCTGGCCACCCGGCGTATCAGACGTATGATGCCTTCGGGAACGCCATGGGCCGAACCGTCGCCGAGTCAGGCTCGCTGGCCTGGCGCGGCGGGGAGGGCAGCATGACCGATCGCGAGGCCAACCTCGTGTACATGCAATCCCGCCACTACGACCCCGACCTCGGCCGCTTCCTCCAGGCCGACACCCTCCGCCTCGCCAGCCTCACCACCCAGGGCATGAACCGCTACATCTACACCGAGAATGATCCGGTGAATCGGAGTGATCCGACGGGAACCGCGTGGCTCGATGCCATTGGGTTGATCGTTGCCGGAGTTACCATCATCGCTCTTGCGGTTGCTCTATTTGGCGCTACGCCGCTTTTGGGGCTCGCGTTAGTCGCGGGCCTTTTCTTTATGGCAGCAGGCATTCTCACCGGCGCTACGGCGATCTTCTTTGGTCTTTCACTCCTCCCATTCCTTTCAGCCGCCGACAGATGTACCTTGCTGCAACAAGCACAATACACCGCCTCGGCAGCGGGATTCAGCGGCGCGGCCGGATTCGCGTTCAGCTCGAGAATGGGAATGGCAGAGAGACTCCTTGGATACGTCGTTGGTCTAACCGAAGCTGTGCTCGCTGCGGAGGGGTTTTAGCGTGGGGCAACAGGGTACGCGCATCTTGCACGATGAAACGGTCGCTTCCGCACCGAGTCTTCCGGGAACGCCGCTGGAAAAGCCCACCTCTGGATGCGTCGTGTCGCGAGAGAGGATGAGCGTCTGCGTGGGTTGCCGGTACTCACTGCAAGGACATCCGGTACTATGCGTCTGTCCAGAATGCGGACTTCGCATCGATGAGAACTCCCGTGCCTGGTACTGCGTCGATCCTTTTGGAAGTCCCAAGGTAGTCGGAATGCCATATGTGGCCGCGACCCTCCTACTTGTTCTGGGAGCGTGCGCGTTTTACCACCGCGACGCAATGGTCGGGCGGACGCTTCTTGCCAGCGCATATGCTGTGGGTCTATGGCGATACTGGATATGGCGTCGAGCGCGCGCGTCGAAGCTTGGACGAGTATACCTGCGGACGCCTGACGGCCTCCGCGTCCGCCGGAAGCTGTGCGGCGCACAACTCGACCTAATCTCCGAGGCGGTGCTACCGCGCCTCAAGGCTGCCGCGTCTGCGCCGTCCTACTCTCGCAGGCGATTCTGTACGGTACTCTGGGAGGAGAACCTTCCGCTTCCGTCCGATTTGGAGGATTTCGTTGCGTTCCTCCGGTCGGGCACGGTCGCTGGCGAGCCGCGGTCATGCTCGGAGCCGCTCAAATGCAATGAGGACCAATTTGAAGGAGAATCCCGATGATGGGCTCTCCTTCGTCATTCCTCCTCCTAATTTCAGCATTGCGGGTCTCCGTCTTCCACAACGCCATGAACCGCTTCTTCGCCAATCCGCCCTCTCCCTCCCAGGGAGAGGGCGGGGGTGAGGGTCTCGCCGCTGCAGGCTCGCTTGCCTGGCGCGGCGGGGAGGGCAGCATGACCGACCGCGAGGCTGACCTGGTGTACATGCAATCCCGCCACTACGACCCCGACCTCGGCCGCTTCCTCCAGGCCGACACCCTCCGCCTGGCCAGCCTAACCACCCAGGGAATAAACCGCTACGTCTACACCGAGAATGATCCGGTGAATCGGAGTGATCCGACGGGCGCGTCGGAACTGGGATGGGGCATACTTCAGATTGGCGTCGCGCTTCTCGCAACCATTGCCGGGATCGGCCTACTTGCCACCACCTCAAGCGTTTTGACGGTCCTCGGTGCGTTCGCCGTCGCATTAGCTATTATGGCAACTGTGATGGGATTTATCAGCGTGCTTCTGGGCGTAATTGGATCTTTTTTCAACGATCCAGGAATGCGTTGCCAACTGGAACTAATCAGCCATAGAACAGCATTGGTCGCATTCGGTGGCGGCGCTGCGAGCACAGTAGCCAATGCTCCAAGCGCGGCGACGACATTGTTGGAAGTAATGTGGGATATGACGAGTTGCGTTGCAGACATTTTCGACGCAGCACCTTGGAAGGGCTTGTGATCCAGTGCTGATTGCACTAAACAGCACGGTGCCAGGAGCGAGTCCACCAACGCACTGCGTGACCTGCCAATATGCACTTGCGGGACACTCAGGTACCTTCGCCTGCCCGGAGTGCGGAATGCAATACGATGCAGACACCCGGGTTTGGTTTTCGCGCTTCACTCCTTGGCACTTCCGAACAAAAGGCCCTGCGCGTTACCTGTTGGCGGCTTGGGTTGTTGCGACCATGGCGCTTGTGCGGCTGTCGCATGCAGCAACTCTTGTGCTCTTGTTAGCGTTCGGAGGCCTATCGATACTCGTCTTTGCGCAGCGGACGATGTCTCGGAAACGCCACTTCCGGCCGTACGTCGCAACCACACCGCAAGGTCTTGTCGTCAGTCGGTCCGGGCGACCGGGGCAGTTTACCGTACTGTCCTGGAGTACTGTTGCTGAGCGATTGCGAGGCGGTCCGCGACCGTGGCGCTGGGGTGCGGATCTGTCGCGCGATTTGGACGTCCACTTGGAGGTTGCGCGATCACGGGAAGTGTTTGCTGAGGTGAATCGGCGCGTCGATACCACAGGATCGCGCGATGGCTGTGACGCATGACGTGCTCTGCACGCCGTGGGGCGGGTTGGAGGCGATGTTACAATGTGCCCCCTCGGCCCCATCGAGCGAACGGAAGAAAGGGTTGACGCCAACGTGAGCAACAACCGGCATTATTATTACCTCCGCGACGCCGCCGGCGGGCAGGTCGGCCTGATCGTCGACGACGACGCCGCGACCCCTGGCCACCCGGCGTGCCAGCCGCCTGCGGCTGGCCGGGACAGAGG
>JBBTCJ010000126.1:2948-57927 GCA_038043285.1 Planctomycetota bacterium
ACCTGGTAAAAAACCCGTCCCAGATCCGCCCAACGCGGGTGATCGCTGCGAACTCGCCCGCCGGCGAGCGCGCGCAAAGTTCTTTAGGTAGGAGGCCCGAAAACCGCTCCGCGCATCTGACTCCGCGGCGCCCGGTGAAAGCCCATGTCACGTTCTTGCCATTCAGCATTCCCCGCGCACCGTGCCCCATCCTTCGCCCAGCGAGGAGGCCCGATCTGTACCGCGACCGTGAGGGAGCGGCCTGCTGCTCGCACGAGTGCAGCTGGCGGCCTGTCCGCCAATGTTTCCGAACGCGCGATTCTCGTCGAAACCAGGATTGGGGCTGATGCCCCATCCTCCGCGACGCGAAGGGTGAAGGACGAACATCTTTCCTCAAGGGCGCAGCATCGACTTCCGTCTTCGTGGAGATCCCGGCGGCGCGAAATGAAAAACACCAAACGAACCCATTGCTCCCCCCCCTGGCCGCTCCGAAAACGCGGATGCGCAGCCAAATCCCCCGAAGAACTGGCTTCGTTGACCCCGCGCTTCGCCCAGCGAACCCGCCCCGATCCTCGACGACGACGGCGACGCCGCGGTCCCGGGCCGGCGATTTGTAATGCTTTGTCGGAGCTGCCCGGAGCCGATTGACAGGCGATCGCGCCCTCTTCTAGCATCCCGCCTCTGACCGTGGTCGGACGGTCGGCGGTCGGTACGGGCCGCGAGGTTCGCCGGGCCGTCAGCGACCTGACGCTTACCGATGACGTCTCGCAGAGCTTTCCCACCCCGCGGAAGGCGGCCGCGATGTATGACGCTTTAGAACGCACGTTTTTCCCGAGGAGTGCTCGATAATGGTGACGCGACGAGGATACGTTCCGGCCTGCTTCCTGCTTTCTTTCGCCATGAATGCTTGTGCCCAGGAGCGTCAGCCGACGCTGGGGGACTCCCCGCCGCAGAAACCGTCGGCCCAAGCGGCCGCCACGGGCGAACACCGCCCCCACGCCGGCATGTTGCGCTTCCCGGACGTGAGCGGCACGCACGTCGTCTTCGTCTACGGCAACGATCTCTGGCTCGTGCCGCGCGAAGGCGGCTTGGCTACGCCGCTGGCCAGCCCGCCGGGTCAAGAGGCCTTCCCCCGCTTCAGCCCCGATGGACAATCCATCGCCTTCGTCGGCAACTACGAGGGCAACAAGGATATCTACTCCATGCCCATCGCCGGCGGAGTGCCGAGGCGCGTCACCTATCATCCCAGCGCCGAAACGCTTTGCGACTGGAACGCCGATGGAAGATTGATCTACTTTGCGCCGGGCGTCATCGGTTTGGCCCGTCAATCGCGGCTGCTGACCACCAGCCCGTCGGGCGGACTCCCTACGGAGCTTCCCGTGCCCTACGGAACCAACGGGGCGATCAGCGCCGACGGCCAATGGCTCGCCTACACCCCCCACTCGCACGATCATCGAACCTGGAAGCGCTATCGCGGCGGCATGGCCACCGATATCTGGCTGTTCAACCTCAAGGACAAATCCGCCAAGAAAATCACCGACTGGGAGGGAACCGACAGCCAGCCGATGTGGCTGGGCAATAAGCTCTACTACATGTCGGACGAGGGACCGGAACATCGCCTCAACATCTGGTCCTACGACCCGGCTACCGGTCGCCGCGCCCAGGTCACGAAGTTCGCCGATTACGACGTCAAGTGGCCGTCCATCGGCCCGGGATCCGACGGCAGCGGAGAGATCGTTCTCCAGCTCGGACCCACGCTGCAACTACTCTCGCTGGCAACCGGGGCGTCGAAGACCGTCGAGATCGCCATTCCCGGCGACCGACCGACCATCCGCCCCTACGATTACGAACCGCAGAAGTTCATCAACGCCTGGGAAGTCTCCGCGACCGGCAAGAGGGCCGTCCTCGAAGCCCGCGGAGATATCTGGACGGTCCCCAACAAGCAAGGGTCGCCGTTGAACCTCACCCACACCAGCGGCGTGGCCGAGCGCGACCCCGCGTGGAGCGCGGATGGGCAATGGATCGCGTACTTCTCCGACGCCACGGGCGAATACGAACTGTACGTCGCCCAATCCGACGGTCGGGGCGAGACGCGGCAACTGACCTCCAGCAACGCGAAGATCTTCCTCGGCGCCGCTGCGTGGTCCCCGGATTCCAAGCAGATCGCCTTCTCCGATCAGTTCGGAACCCTGTACGTGCACACGCTGGAATCCAAACAGACCAAAGCCATCGACAAGAACCCCTGGGGCGGGCAGGTCCGCGTGAGCTGGGCGCCCGATTCTCGTTGGTTGACCTATGTCAAAGGGACCGACAACCAGGGGATGACGGCCATCTGGTTGTACGATCTGCCCACCGACAAGAAGACCCAGGTCACTTCCGGCATGTTCTCCGACAGTTGGCCGACCTTCGATCGCAAGGGCGACTACCTCTTCTTCGCCAGCAATCGCGCCTTCAACTCGCCGATGTACGAAGACGTCGGAACCACGTTCATCTATGCGGACACGGACGTGTTGTTCGCCGTTCCGCTCCGCGCCAAGGTCGGTTCGCCGTGGGCCCCCAAGAGCGACGACGAAAAGTGGGGCGAGCAGAAGGACGCCGAGAAGAAGGAGGACAAGGAGAAAAAAGAAGGCGAAAAGAAGGACGGCGAAACGAAGGACGAGAAGCCGGCGGAGAAATCCGACCAGGATGCCAAGGCGGAAGAAAAGAAAGACGAAGAGAAAAAAGACGAGGAAAAGAAGGACGGCGAAAAGAAGAAGGAAGAGGTCAAGCCCATCGAGATTGAGCTGGACGGCTTCGAACGCCGCGCCATCCCCCTCCCCGTCGACAAGGGCAACTTCTCCTTACTCGCGGTCAACGACAAGCACCAACTGCTCTACGTCCGTGGCGCGGCTCGCGGAAGCAGCGCGAAGACCTCGGTTAAGCTCTTTGATCTCACCGACGAGGAGAAGAAGGAAAAGACCGTTCTGGAGGAGGTCGGCCAGTTCGTCGTCTCCGCCGACGGCAAGAAAATACTCGTACGCAAGGACGCGACGATGGCCATCGTCGACGCCGCGGCCGACCAGAAGCTCGACAAACCCCTCAACCTCGCCGCCATGCGGGCCAAGGTTGATCCACGAGAAGAATGGCGGCAGATGTTCGTGGAAGCCTGGCGCGTGGAGCGCGACTATTTCTACGACCCCAACATGCACGGCCTGGATTGGCTCGGCGTGCGGAAGCAGTACGAAAGAATGTTGACCGACTGCGCCTCCCGCGACGATCTCGACTTCATCATTGGGGAGATGATCTCCGAGCTGAACGTCGGACACGCCTACGTCGGACGCGGCGGCGGTGATCGCGAATCCGAGCCCAGCGTCAACGTCGGCATGTTGGGCGCCGACTTCACGCTCGAAAACGGCGCCTATCGCATCGCCACAATCCACGAGGGAGGCGCTTGGGATTACGACGCCCGCGGACCGCTCAGCCAGCCCGGCGTCGACGTGAAGGCGGGCGATTATTTGTTGGCCGTCAATGGAAACACACTCGATCCGCTCAAGGATCCCTGGGCCGCCTTTCAGGGACTCGGCGGCAAAACGGTCACCATCACCGTCAGCGACAAGCCCACCCTCGACGATTCCGCACGGCACCTCCTGGTTCAACTCAAGGACGGCGAGGACGACCTCCGCTTCCGCGCGTGGATCGAAAGGAATCGCAAGTACGTCGAAGACCAGACCGAGGGCAAGGTGGGTTACATCTACGTGCCCAACACCGGCGTCCAAGGGCAGAACGAACTGTTCCGCCAGTTCTATGGGCAAAAGGACAAGCTCGCTCTCATCATCGACGAACGCTGGAACGGCGGCGGGCAGATCCCCACGCGATTCATCGAGCTTCTCCATCGCCCGAAAGTCAACTATTGGGCCACCCGCGCGGACAGGGACTGGAGCTGGCCTCCCGACGCGCATGGCGGCCCCAAGTGCATGTTGGTCAACGGACTCGCGGGATCCGGCGGCGACTGCTTCCCGTACTACTTCAAGCAGAGAAAACTCGGAAAGGTCATTGGCACGCGCACCTGGGGCGGCTTGGTCGGCATCTCCGGGAATCCGCAGTTGATCGACTCCGGCGGAATCACCGCCCCGACCTTCGCCTTCTACGAAACCGACGGAACCTGGGGCGTCGAAGGCCACGGCGTCGATCCCGATGTCGAAATCCTCGCCGACCCGTCCAAGATGACCGACGGCGGCGATCCGCAACTTGACGCCGCGATCGCCAACATGCTCGACGAAATCAGAAAGAACCCCTACGCCCCGCCCAAACGGCCGGCCTACCCCGACCGCCGCGGCATGGGCATCAAGGAGCAGGACAAGTAGCCGCCTCAGATCAGAGGCAGTTGCCGCGACTCCTCCTCCGCCGCGAGGAACCGATCGGCGTACCGCGGGTCCACGGCCTGACAGACGCGAGTCGCCAATTCGCCGATGCGCGCATAGTCCGGATCACCGTCGGAACGGTTCAGCATTTCGCCCGCGAAAATGACCAGTCTCAGCAGATGCCGCAACACGATGCCCTCGTTCTTTACCAGATCGCGGTTGCGGATGAACTTGTGAAAATCGCATTCGTACTCAAACACCCCCCCCGCGACCCATTTCGGCTGAACGAAGACATCCTCCGGCGAGGCCAAATGGGCATCGAAGTAGATCTTGAGCATCTCCGGCAAGGTCAACGGCCTCGGCTCCGGCTTCTCGTCCCAGTAGTCCGCTCCCTCGTCTTCATCCGGCACCCGCACAATGGCCCCTTCCTCACTCACCAAAGCCGCCCCCAGTGCGATCAGCGCCGGTTGCACTACTTCCAATTGCAACGGCCCGGGCGGCCCTTGCGGTAGGCGCACCGACCGCTCGATCGCCGGCGGAACCTGCAATACCGACTCCAGCGCCTGTAGCTTCTCCTGATAATTCGCACGGACCAACTGCTTAGCCAAAAACGCGCCATACAGCGGATCGACGGTGCGGAACGCCGTAAGTTCGCCGATCCGCTCCCCCACCACGACGGTCCGTCCATCATCCGATAGCGCCAGATATCCGAACTTGGCCAGGTTGGCGATCATATGCCCAAGCTGCAATTCGAAATTCTCAATGCGCTCCGCGGAGGTGAATCGCTTCGCCAGAAATGCCCGGACGTCATGCAGCGAACCGGTCTTCATGAGCAAATAGATCAATACGCCATAGGGAATCATGGATCGACTGTACAGCTTCGCCGGGCTGGACTTGATGAGCGTCTGAAGCTGTCCCTCCGTCCAGTATTGCTCCGTGGTTCTCCGGGTTGGTTTCTTGCGTTCCAATTCTTTGCGCATTCGCAGCAATCCCGGGTCTTTCGACTTCGGATCAATCTGCTCGTACTTCCGCCGCCATTTGACAATCTTCACGTCGTCCTCGTGCGCGAAGGCATGAACGTATCCCTTGGCGTCGAACTGCGGCCTGCCGGCGCGTCCGAACATCTGGTGCGCCGACGACGGCGCGATCAGCTTCTTCTCGCGGGGCTTTCCGTGCAGCAAGGTGCTTAACACCACCGAACGCGCCGGGAGATTCACTCCGGCCGCCAACGTCTCGGTGCACACCACGAATGGAATCAGCTTCCGCAGAAACAAGCTTTCCACGATCTCCTTGTATCGCGGCAGCACACCCGCGTGATGCACGGCCAGCCCGCGAATCAGCAGTTGCTTGAGCTTCACCCCCGCCCCTTGCGTCAAGTCGTGCTCCGCAATCCCCGCCTCGATCTGCTGACGCGTCGCCTGGTCGATCAGCGTCACCCCCTTCAACCGCTCGGCCACCTCCCAGCATTCGTCGCGATTGAAACAAAACACCAGTGCCGGCGTGCGATTCGTGGAGTCGTCCCCGCTCACCATCTCCGGCAAGTGTTCGGTGAGCAGTTGGTCACCGATCCAACGGAACTCGAGCGGAACTCTTCGATCGGTCGTCTGAATCAACTGCAACTTGCGACCATGTTGGTCGCCCGCCCAGCGAAGGAACTCGACCGGGTTGCCCACGGTGGCGGAAAGCAGCATCACCCGCACCGCCGTGGGCAGCAGCACCAGCGACAACTCCCACACAATCCCGCGCTCGAGATCATTGAAGTAGTGGAACTCATCCATCACCACCGCGTGGACGTCGTGCAGTTGCTCCTGCTCGCTCAGCAGGTGGTTCAGCAGAATCTCCGCCACCACAACCCGGACCAACGCATCCGGGTTCTCGCGGCGATTGCCGGTGATCAACCCCACCTGTTGGCGCGGAAATCCCCACTCCTCCGCCTTGGCCTGGAACTCGCGGAACTTCTGATCGGTCAAAGCGATCAGCGGCGACGTGTAGTACATGCGCCGGTTGGAGTGCAGCGATTCGAAGATCGCCGCCTCCGCCAGCAGCGTTTTGCCCATCGCCGTTGGCGCGCAGATCATCAGCCCGCTGTCGCCGGTGAACCACGACAGCAGCGCTTCTTCCTGATAGGGATACAGTGAGTGGCTGAGCGATCCGAGGAAGCGATCGCAGATTTCGTTTCGATCCATGCGGCCGCATGGTACGCCAAACCGCCGCACCGGAGTACTACTCGCTCCCAACAATCCCCAGGCGCTCGGCCTCGAGACGAATCGAAGGGATTCCCAGCAAGTCGGTCAGAATCGCCTTCGACAAATCGCGCCACGCCGACCGCGGAAGCACCACCTGCGTCGCCGAGGACTGGTCATCGGGATCGGTCAGCATGAACAACGCCTCCGCGAGTCCGCGGACCGGATACGACGGTCCCGCCGCCCAGCCGTCCCCGTCCCTGTCGACATAGGGATCCGTCGCCAGGATCACCTCGAGGTCATAGTTCGGCGCGGACAACCCCAGCGCGGCGTTGATTTCGCCGAGGACGTAATTCGCCGTGAACGCCTGCCCCGAATAGCCCGGATGCACCCCGTCCAGGCTGAAGGCGCCGCCTCGGACCCATTTGCGGCTTACCATCCGACCGCCGATCACCACCGTGGTTTCGCCCGTGAGCACGTCGTTGAGATACTCCCCGATTCCGACGCGATGCACGTGCGATCCCCGCGACGCGGCTGCATCCACAATGACCTGATTGAATCCGTCGATCCGCGCCGCGATGAAATCCTGTTCGGCTTCCGACAGCACCATCCCGTCGCGCTGTACGCCGCCGACTTCGAGGACTTGATTGACGTAGGCCGCGTCGTAGCCCGTACTCAGCAGCGTGTACATCATGCCGAAGGTCAGCAGCGACACCCGATCGCCCTTTGTCGGATCGGTGATCGGCTGGTCCGGCTCAGCCACCCGCGCAAACGTCGGCGGAACGGAATACGCCGGATCGAGCTTGCGCAGGTAGTACTCCAGATCCTCCGAGTCGATCAGGTATCCGACCGAGCTGTAGTAGGGCAGCGTCAGCAAGAAAACATCCATTCGCCCCGTCTCCAGCGCCCCGTCTGATTCGGCAATCAACCGGTCAAGCACATGGTTGTATTGGGTCGCGAAGTCCGACAACTCGGTCAGATTGCGCTCGATGAAGTGCATCGAATACGGATCGAAACTTACGATGCCCTTCTCGGTGGCGACTTTCAACAACAGTCGCAGCGCGGGCGAAAGTTCCTGCTCCACGAGATCGGCCGGGATCGGAAGCACCATCGGATTCTCGCCTCCCTCGCCCAGGGCAGCAGTGCTCGAATCGTTGTTCCCCGCCCACAGGACGACAATCGCCCGATCATCGCCTCCCGCGGGTGCGTACCGGTTCACCAACTCGACGGCTCCGTTGACCTGCGTCACGCCGGTACGCACCAGCAGGTTCAGCGGGTACAAGACCTTCTCCGACTTGGATTCGAGCCGTTGCGGCAAGAACTCGTCGCACACCAGGCTTTCATTGATGAACGACTCCGCCGCCCCAACCCGCTTGTAGTATTCGAACCCCTCGATGGAGAAGATGTTGGCCCCATCCACGCCGACGTTGGTCGGAACCAGCCACGGACTCTCCCGGTTGCCGGCATCGTCAAACAACGGCTGACTGAATCGAAGGGGCACGACCGACGCCAGAGAATCCGCGACCAGTTGTAAGTACGCATGGAGCGTGTTCGTGGCGTTGTTCGTCCCGTCCATGGTCCCATGCGTGAGGCTGTCGCCGATGCCGATCAGCACAAACTCACCCTCGCCTGCGCCATCCGCTCCGCGCGATCCAAGGCTTTCGCGGGTGTCGCGCAATGCCCGCCCGTCCTTAGCAGAGGATGGCGATTCCAGAATCTTCTGCTCGGCGCTCTTCCTCTGTTCCAGCGCGCCGTCGCCGATCTGTCCCGATCCCGCTGCAGTCGCCGCCGCCAACACGAACAACCCTCGCACAAGCATTGAAACCCCCCTACCTTCCGAACCCGTAATTATTGGAACACCAAGCTTTTGCCTCAATGCTACCGTCGCCAAAGCAAGCCCCGTTGCCCATCCCCGCGGCGAGACGCTTCCCAGACGAGCCTCTGACTCCGCCAGGCCGCGGCACAGGGGCAGCGGGTCTACCGCCCAAAGGTGAGCCAAAACCCTTGCAAATCCCCAAGGTCCACGTCGCCGTCTCGATTGTAGTCGAAAGCCCCACACTTCTCAGCAAGCGGCCCACCCGGGCCAAGCACGCACGCCGCCAGCAGGCTCGCATCCATCGATCCTCGGATGCCGTCGAGATCGGCGTCGCCGAACCCTTCGCACTCATCGAGTACGCCGCTCCCGTCAAGATCCAGCGACGTGCCGTCCGCGAGGTCACACGAATCGGGCTGACCGGTCCGGTCGCAATCCAACCCGCCCGCCACGGAGTAACGCACGTCGATCCGGGCATAGGAAAGCGAGGATCTCGCCGGGGGGGACGGACCGTAGCAGCCCGCATCCCAATTCGTGGTGATCGAAAAGACCGCGTCGCCACCGACGAGCAGGGTCTGAAACTCCGCCGCGGTCAATCCAATATGGATCAGATGCGGCGGTCGGCCCCGGGGCGGCTGTGGGCAGGCGCCGTCCGTGCTCGTCGCGAAGTGGGACAGCAGCGTTCCATTCAGCAAGACATCGACATATTCCGTCGCCGTCAATCCGACCTGCAACGTTACGTCGATCACCACGTCCGACGCCGGCGTTGGCGGAGTCCGCACGATCCACTCCTGGGGAAGCGCGTAGTAAATCGGGGTCATCAGCGGCGAGCGGGCGGAGAACTCGTGTTCCGACGTACATTCGTCCGGAACCCCATCGGCGTCGCAGTCGCGACTTCTTCCTGTTGCAACGTCGCAGTCGTCGGGAGTTCCGTTGTCGTTGCAATCCGCAGCCCCGCCGGCCAGTTCGCAGTCGTCGGGAACCTCGTTGCGGTTGCAGTCGAGTTCGCACCCGTCGCCCACCCCGTCACCGTCGCAGTCCCCGACCGACTCGCAGGAATCCGGCACTGAGTTGGTGTTGCAGTCTGCGTCTGCGCCTGTCTGAATGTGGAACACCGACACACGCGGTACTCCGGACGAGCCGCCGACCGAATTTGCGGCCCGGTTGGCCACGATGACGTCCAACGGGCCGTCGCCGCTGACGTCCCCGAGGGCCACATCCATCGGATAACCGGTGACCGCTCGGTCCGGCTGGGGCATGAAGCCCAACCACTCTCCGTCCAGATCGCTTCGGCGATTGATCAGGACGCCCAGTTTACTGCGTTCGCTGAGCGCCGTCGCGGCGTCCAGCCAGCCGTCTCCGTTGAGGTCGCCCAGAGCGACAGCCGTCGGCCCCAGGTCGACGCCGATTTCATGGAGGGGTTTGAAGCCCAACCATCCGCCGGAGTTTGCACCGGCGTTCCGCAGCACGCCGATGGATCCGGTCGCGCCATCCATGCTTCCCATCGGATTCGCAACCGCAAGGTCCACAAACCCGTCCCGATCCATGTCCCCAGCCGCAACGTGGAACGACTGTGCCCCACCGAACGCGCTGGCGGCGAAGGGCATTCTCTCGCCGAACCCGCGCCACTGGCCCAGCGGCGCCGAGCCGAGGTTCGGAAGGACGATCACGCCGTCGGAATACAATTGGATCGTGGCAGCCGCGTCCAAATCGCCGTCGTGGTCCGCGTCGAAAAGGACGACGGATCGGGCGGCCTCTCCGGGCAGCTCGTAGCTGTGCACGAGCGTGAATTGGCCCGCGCCGTCGTTGAGCAACACCGCGAACTGCGGAGAGCCCGCTCCCAAGGTGCCGAAAGTCGCGACCAGGTCCAGGTCTCCGTCTTGATCCACGTCGCCGAGCGCGACGTCCTGTGCCACAAGGTCAATGCCCGGCGTCGCCAGGCCGACGCCCGGCGCGAAACCCCACCAGATGCCGCCGTAGTTCCGCAACAGTTGGAGATTCCCGGCCGCCGCCACAAGATCAATGTCGGCGTCGTTGTCGATATCGCCCGCCACGATCGCCCGAGGCCAAACCCCGGCGGCAAGCTCCTCCGCGACCTGGAACATCCCGAAGCCGTCGTTGATCATCAGACGGACATAACCGCCTGAATAAAAAGGTCCGCGACCGACCGCAAGGTCGTTGTCGCCGTCATTATCGAAGTCGCCGAGCGCGATCGAATCCGGCCAGACGCCCAGGTCGTAGTCCTGCCGATGTCCGACTCGGGCCTGGTCGATGTCGCAAACGTCAAGCGCGGCGTTGTTGTTGCAATCGTGCGCCGCTTCGCTTGCATCGCAGGTGTCGATCCGACCGTTCCCGTTGCAGTCGTCGTCGATCCGCGAGACCACGATGTCGTCAAGACGCCAGCGATACTGCGACTGCGGTCCATGGATTCGGATCTTGAAAGCTGAATGAAGGGCGTCCGAGGGCAGGTCGATGACCCGAGGATTGGCCAACGTGCCCGGGACAAAGTTGACCAGGGACTCGGTGCGCAGCAGGCGCCAACGATTCCCATCCCAGAAATCGATGTCCATCGTCCCGTTGTCTCCCTCCGGGCCGATCTCCATCTGCAGCGTCGCCCCGAACGCGCCCGACAGGTCCATCTCAGCACTTTCGAGCAAGTTCTCCTCAATGAGGAAGAGGACAAAGTCGTAGGGGAAACCGCCGAACGAGTTGATTTCGATCTCGCCCTCGGCCACCGGCCAGTAGCTCGCAAGGAGGCCTCCGCGCGAAAACGTCTCTTCAAACACCACGGTCGGCGCGCCGATCTCGCATTCATCCGGCGTCAAGTTCGCGTTGCAATCCTCAACCCCGCTCAGCACGTCGCATGCGTCCGAGGATTGGCTCCCGTCGCAGTCCAGTTGACCCGTCGCCGCACTCTCAAACGCTCCTATATCTACGCGGCATGCCTGAAGGCGCGCACCACCCGCGAAATCCACGGCGTCGGGTGGAGAGTCGATTCCCGGATTTCCTCGATTGATGCAGGGCGAGTCCGTTCGAAGCGCGTACCGCGTTGGATCGGTACGGTTGTCGAGGAATAACCGGGGATCGATCGCCATGTTCCCTGTGCCGAGGATGCCGAACTCAACATCCGAGTAGCTGACCGAAATCGGGCCTTCGATGGGGCAACAGTCATACACGACCGGGCTGTTCCAGACGATCGAGTTGGTCATTGCAGCCGCCCCGCCGTCTACGACCAACGTCCTCGGCTCGTTCGCGTGGAAGGTGCAGCCCTCTATGTACAAGTCGCCGCCGACCATACCGATCGCGCCGGCGGCGGAAGAGCCTCGGTTGCGCGCGAGAATGGAGTTCGTGATCCGGATCGAACCGCCCGCTCCCTCGATCCCTCCGACGCCGTCATAGGATTCATTGAACTCGAAGAGACTTCGGTCGATGGTCAGATTCCCGTTCGTCGCTGCGATCCCGCCGGCGCCTCGTCCCGCATCGTTCTCACGAAACACCGTTTCGTGGATCCGGGCGGTCGAGTTGATGAGCCGCAGGACGCCACCGGACGACTCATACGCCCCGTTATATTGGAACGCGCTGTCGCGGACCGTAAGCTCCCCGTTCGAAACGTACACGGCGCCGCCTTCCCCGTTCGCCTCGTTCTGTTGAAACTCACTGTGGGCGATCGTCAGCTCCCCATGTGAAACATACACCCCGCCGCCCACGAGCCGTGCATGGTTGCTCATAAGCACGCTGTCGATGACCTCGGCGGATGCGTCGTATACGGCAACGCCGGCGCCTTCAAACGCGAAGTTCCCTCGAAACAAGCAGCGCTCGATGTGTCCGTCGGCCAACGCAATCAGTTCGACCGCCGGACCGGCATTGGCCTCCAGTGTGGAGTCCATGATCTGAGGGGCGCCATCGAGAAACCGCAATCCCGCGGAACTGTTGCCACGGACGTCACAATGATCAACGAGGGGCGACGAATGCAACCCATCGAGCCCGACGATGCTTTGAGACAAATCGCAATCCCGGATCGTCGGGCTTTCGTTGATGCAGCACACCGCCGTCCCGCCGACCGCGTGAATCTGAAACCCCTCGATCACCGACGTCAGTGGCAACGAGGACTGGAACAGGAAGCCGCACGGCGTGTCCGCCTCGATGACGCAGTCCCGCGAGAGGTTGCAACGCACGGACAGTCCTTTCCCGCCCGGA
Source organism: Planctomycetota bacterium (assembly GCA_038043285.1). Taxonomy (GTDB): domain Bacteria; phylum Planctomycetota; class Phycisphaerae; order UBA1845; family UBA1845; genus JBBTCJ01. The sequence goes on from JBBTCJ010000126.1 coordinate 15,461, forward strand.
TCGAGATTGCCATTACCCGCTCCGGTGTACAGTCCGCCGGCAACAAGCACTTCCTGCCCCAAGCCTGCCGCGTACAGCCCCTTCTGGATGGCGTCAAACGGGCGCTCGAACGAACCGTCCTCCAACGGATCACTGATGGATGAATCACCAGGCCCGGGATCCGAAGGCGCGTCGTCGTCGACGTAAACCGGCAGGCTCACCGTTCCCGCTCCGAGCGCTGCGACTGCCAAAATGCTTAGGATTGACTGGGACCAGGTCGCCCGCCCGATCGGCCGACAAGCCCGCTCGGACTCCGCGTCCCCGGGCGGGCACCGAGATGCCTGCGCGTACCCTCCAAGCTCGTCGACGTGATGCACGGCGTTTCGATTGTGGCTGACAGCTCGTCGCATTTGTAGAGTTCCCTATTGGCCTCGCCTTGGTCAGCGGCGGGGCTCTGTGGTCCCGCTCGGCGTACACGGGAAACGAGATTATACCGTTAAGGTGCGGCGCACGGCAGGAATTCCAGGCAATGCCATCGATGCGTGCAGCGCCGGCCAGAAAGGCACGCCGTTCGGTCGTTCGCTACCTCCTTTCGCGCCTCGCTTGATCTACAAGATTCAGACCGGCACGCCCGATAACTGAGATCCCATCGATCCTCGCGGAACTTCTCCCCAAGTCCATGTGATCCACCGTCATTGCGAAACATCCAGCGTCCGATTATGCTGACTTTGCTAGGAGGGGGCTCCGTACTTGCTCACTTTCTGGATACGCCGCGCTGTCCCCGAGTGGGGGGGCCGGGCGGTCAGTAGGCAACCAAACCATAGGGGAGGATCAACATGTCGCTTTCACCAAGCCATGAGTACGTATGCGCCCGTTCGGTCGCCGCTCACCGCCGCTGGATGTCGTGCGCCGGCGGAACTGTTCTGCTCCTCGCATGGTCCATGGCCGCCCCCGTCGCCTGGGCGCAGGGTGCTCCCGAATGTGGACAAGACTACTGCGGCCGCGCGGGGTGCATCTTCAACGGCATCCTGAACACCCCGATCAACGACGCCCGCATGGACCTTACGCCGTACTGCCGACTCGGCATTGTCCCCAACGAATCGGGTACCAGCGGCTTCGAGGAGAAGAATTTCCCACTCAACGCCCCATTCATTATGACCGCATTTGAGAAAAAGAACTGGGCCAACGCCCGCGAGACTTCCTCGGTCGAGTTCGACGTCTTCGGGCAAACCCCTGCCGTCATCGCTGACGCCCAGGGGAGTCTCGAACGACTTATCGGAGTCGTGAAGATCGTCCCCTCGGGGTCGGAACCGGGCGTCTCCGACATTCTCTTTGACTTCAGCAACGTGGGCGCCTCCGCCTTCGAGATCACCATCCGCTCGCGCGGCGAGGTCGTCGGCGCCGAGCGATCCATGCATCCGGCGGTGATGTTCAAGAACACCGACATCCGGAGCATCACCTCGTACATCGAGGGAGGCGTCGTGGCGGGCGCCTCGGTGTCCTATGGAATCGCCATCGGTCTCGCGGAAACCACGCCCATCCGAACTGAGGACGGAACCTCCGCCGAGGGCGACACGGTCGTCGTTCGTACCCTCGATGCACGTCTCATTCTCAACACCCACAGCCGCCTTCAAAAACTCGTGACCGTGCTGCCTCCGTTTGAGATCATCTTCGAATACGCCGGACCCGGACCGTCCGGCCGATGCCTTGATCGAGACGGTGACGGCTTCGGCAGCCCTGGCGACCCGACCTGTTCCGGCGGCCCGCTCCCCGACTGCAACGACGAACTTCCCCTTGTCCATCCCGGCGCGCCGGAGCGGTGCAACTTCCTGGACGACAACTGCAACGGCGCCATCGACGAAGGATATGATCAGGACGGCGACGGATACCGAATCTGCCAGGGCGACTGCAACGACCACAATCCGCAGGTGCATCCACAAGCCCCCGAACTCTGCAACGGCATCGACGACGACTGCGACGGACAACGCGACGAAACCTTCTTTCTCGTTCGCTTCCAGCTTACACCCGACCAGAAGGGGCTTGAGGAGGTCCACATCCCCGTCGGCGACCCTTGTTCCATCGGGGAGGGCGAGTGCGAGGTCGTCGGTATCGTCAGTTGCCCGCCTCCGGGGATCAGCGGCAATGCCATCTGTGTCGGCTCGCCTACCCCCTCCGGCGTCGAAGGCCCGGTCGGCGCCGACAACTGCTTCGACGGACGCGACAACGACTGCGACGACCTTTTGGACCACAAGGATCCCGATTGCGTCGGACCCGAAGTCTGCGACGGTTTCGATAACAACAACAACGGCGCCATCGACGAACTTTGGCTCCGCCAACTCGGACTTCCCTGCGCCGTCGGCGTCGGCCTGTGCCGCTCCCAGGGCGTCATGGTTTGCTCGCCGGACGGAAGCGGCATCGAATGCAGCGCTCAGCCGAACCCGCCCGGCATCGAGGGGCCTCCGGGTTCCTTCAAGTGCGGTGACGGACAAGACAACGACTGCGACGGCCTAACTGACTGCCGCACTGCAACGGGCGGTCCCGGCGGGGATCCGGACTGCCGCGAAGCCGAGAAATGTGACGGCGTGGACAACGATTGCGACTTCCAGGTCGACGAGGACTTCGCCGCGTTTTTGGGACAACCCTGCGCTCGCGGACTCGGTGCCTGCCGCCGAACCGGTGAGATCGTCTGCCGGCCCGACGGAACCGGCGTAAAGTGCAACGCCGTTCCACTCCCGGGCTTCTACGAGGGACCGGGTGATTGCAGTTGCACCGACGGCATTGACAACGATTGCGATTTGCTGACCGATGAAGCCGATCCCAATTGCAGCTCCGGCATGCTCCGCGCGCGTTGCAGCCTGGAAGCCTGCAACCCGCACGCCGGCGACGAGTGCTACAGCGGGCATCGCGTCGCCTTCGACTATACCGGCGGGCTTCCCGGCGCGACGGTCACCGCTGAGCTTCTCGCTCTGAAGGAGGACGGTTCCGAGCTGGCCGCTCTCCCCGTCAACAACGGCGACATCGCCCAACTCGCCAGTCGCAAGACCGGCTTCGGATTCGCGGCCGAGAGCAACGATGTCACCCTGAACCTTGCACGCTTCGACGAGTGGGAGGTCTGCGAAACCGGCCCCGACAAACCACCCTACCTCGCCAAGTGCGAAATCTTTGACGACGACTGCGACGCCGACGTGGACCTCAAAGATCACGCAGCCTTCCAGAACAACTTCGGTCAGACGCGCCGCGTCCACACCGTCTTCTCGCCGATTCCGCTCCTCCGCGTTCGGGTCGATGACGGCCAGAACGAGGCCGTCGCGTATTGCTCGAACACGCCGTACCTCGACGTCACCAAGCCCGACCCATCGGTGGTCATCAGCGAGTCGGAAGGCGACATCACCAACGTCACCGCCGCTATCCCGCTGGTCGATCCCGCATCGCTGGCCATGAAAATCGACGGCGTCAACGTCTTCCCGCTCATGGGCGTGAACCCCGCCTCCGACTTCCCCGGCGGACCGTACACCGGGTCTTTCACGCTTTCGGCTCCGGGTTGTCAATCGCGCCGCCACGTTGAGGTCTGCTCGCTCTTTGTCGAGACCGCGGACATCGGCTCCCTCTCGCCCAACGTGCTCCGCGCCACCATCCGCGGACTCGGCGGCGGCGGACACCGCGTCGTGGTGGATGGAAACATGCTCCCCGGTTCGTACCCCAATCCCCCCGCCGCCCGCTGCCTAGTGGACGACGTGCTCGACAGCGGAGTCTCCCATGAAATCGGCGTCGAGATCACCCGCCCCCACGAAGGGGAGATCACCATCGGCCCGCCCACCGGCGTCCTTGCGAAAGCCTGTCACGGACGCGAACTCGCGGACATGCACCTTAACGGCAAGCTCTACTCCGCGAGCACGCAGGTACTCGTTCCCGGTGATGGCGTCAGCACTGCGGACACCTGGGTGCTCAACCTCCAGACGGCGCTCAACCAGGCCGACTTGCACGACGAGCTGGTGCTCGGAATGCCGCCCGTTGCCGGCGAACTCGATCCGGGAATGAATCGACTCATCGCTCAGGCAACGGACCTCGAGTTCAACAGCTCGTTCGATAGCGTCTTTTTCGCCGTCGGCCCGGTCATCAGCAACCCGACCTTCACCGTCAGCACCGCCGCCATTCAGCAAGAGCTGGGTGACGTGGCGGCCGAGCTGGTCGTCACCAAGGTCGAGAATGCTTTCACTCTCGGCATGAAGGGCGCGGCCCTCACGACTTTCTTCGGCGAACTCTGCAACTCGATCGGCCCGGACCTCGCGACGGACCTCGATGAACGCCTCACCGGTTACAAGAGCGACCCCAAGAACGTCCACACGCCCTGGCCGCTCTGCGACGTCCCCAACGTGAGGATGAAGATCACCTCCGTGGACATCGATCCGACGGCCTTCGCCTGCGAAATCACTCCACTGATGGACAAAATTCGCCTGAAGATCACGCTCCCGGAGTTCAGCGCCTCCACCCATTTCAGCGGCGATTGCGAGGTGACCGGCCCCTTTGACATCTGCGTTGTCGAAGTGATTGTGGACACCGACGCCGAATTCCACGTTCCGGCCATTTCCGTCACCTTCGAGATCACCGAGAGCGTAATCATGAATCAGAAGCTGATGGACGACCTGGCGTTCGACCTCGGCCCCGACCCCTACGTCATCTCCGGCAGCATCAACGATAACTCGGAGATCAATTGCATCGTCGGAACCATCCTCGACATCTTCAATTTCCTCCTTGAAGTCATCACTCTGGGCTTCTGGGATCCCGGTCTCGGCGAGTTTGAGTTCGAGCTGACCGACGACAAACTCAAGGAGAAACTCGGCGAGAAGAACGGCGACATGCGCGAGTTCGGCGTCTTCAAGTTCGACAACGAGGACATGATCTCCGAATACTCCATGAAGCTCTCCGCCGAATTGGGCAACGTGCAGATCACCCCCGACGGCATCGCCGCGGCCATCACCGCCTCCTTCGAGGCTACGGAAACCGATCCCGAAGTTGCCGACATCCCCGGCACGCCGCTCAGCCTCGCCCCGATGCCCCAGCCCCCGATTCCCGGCGCCGACGAAGTCACCGTCGCCTTGTCCGACGACGTGTTCAACCAACTTCTGTCCGGGCTCGCACAGTCCGGGAAGCTGAAAACCCTTTTTGAGGACGTGCGCGTCCTGGGCGACTTCCTCCCCGATCCGGCAACCTGCGCCTCGCTCGGAGCGATACTCGAGCCACGCTGCGTCGGCTTGCTCGGTGGGGACTGCAACCAGTTCGTCCTGGCGAGCCGTCGCGAAGTGTGCGAGGAAGCCAAACAGAAGATGGCCGACCGGCTCCTTGCGCCGGGTACGGCCGTGATCCTTCATGGCCGCGTCGATGTGCCGCCCAAGATTCAAATCCTCGACAACGGCGCCACCACCGACAAAGTCGAAGTGCGGCTGCGCTTTTCGCAGATCTCTGTCGCTTTGCTCGTTGACCGTGACGGCGACGGCGTCCTCAGCGGCAACATCGCCAGTCTGCCGCCGTGCTTCGGGCCCAGTCCGGATACCATCCACGAGTGCGCGTTGTGGGAGGCGTGCCTCAACGTCAACGTCGACGCCCAGCTTTTCATTCCCCCGGGTCAACTGCTGCTGCGGCTTCAGGTGCTGAACGTTGCGCACGATCTGAGCACGGGAACCGTCTGCGGCGGAGGCATCGACGACGGCGACGATTACGCCCTCATCGAGGAGTCTGCCCAAGGCGCAACGCTCGACAAACTCAACGAGCGACTGCGCAATTCGACGCCCGACTTGAAGACCAAGGGCCTCGATTTCGGCGGGCTGGTGAGCTTTGAGGGCGCCAAGCTGATTGCCATCGAAAACGACGGCAGCCCGGAGTTCCAGGACTACATCGCCATCACCGGGAAGCTCGTGGTCCCGCCGCCGAACTAGCAGCCCGGCTGTCAACAGAGTTTCCACCGGCGCCCCGGGGGAATCGGCGCCCCACCCCCACGCGCCGTAACAAGGCGGAAGGTCGATCATGCGCGATCCGTTGCGAGGGATTCGAACCACGTTGCCAGGGTAGCAAGCTCCCAGGTCAGCAGGCAGGCGGCGGTTGCCTTCCTAGAATCATCAGGCGTCCTAACCGCGATCTTGATCAACAGCCAATTCGCGTCGTGTTTGTCAGACGAGACACCCGGATACTGGTAGTTGAGGATCTGAAGCTCCAGCGAGTTGCCAATTGCGGATGAGAGCATCATGGGTCGGGTCTCCAATCGCGCACCCGGGGAATTGCGACCCCAAACACCGGACGGCATGAGACTGGGCGTGCGGGGCTAAGTTACGGTTAGCCTGCCCCCTTGTAAAGCTTGATCAACTCCCGATCGGGCAATGCACGATCTGCCTTTCTTCCCATGAAATAGCATCCCGAAGCCGCATCGAGCGCGCCTGGTTTGTCAATCAGAAAGTAGTCGAAGTATTTGAGAAAAAAGGACGTCAGCCTGGCAAAGACTCCGGCGAGTTTCCTCAACGTCTTGGAGGTGGTGAAACTCATCAGAAAATACTGATAGGACCACGCCAGGGCCATTCCCGGACCGCACACCGCCCCACTGTCGATTTCCTGAAACATCCGAAACAGCCGGCGATGTCCGAGATGAGTGAAACGGGCGAAGTCATAGCGGCCGGCATGCACTTGCTGCATGAAAGGCGTTTCGGCATAAACGACTCCTTGTGCATTCAAGACGCGATGGATTTCCGCAACGCATCTGTGTGGATCGACCACATGTTCGAGAACCGCCTGCGCAATCACCGCGTCAAATGATCCGTCCGCAAATGGGATGTCATGCGCGTCACAAATCAACATCGTGCGCGGCCCGAATGAGACGTCGGTCTCAACCAACTCCAAGGAAGGGTTGCCTGCGAGTGATTGCATACTCTGCCCCAGAATGCTGCCGCCCACAACCAAGATTCGCGGAGAACCGGATTGCCTGATCAATAGCTCAGCCAGCCGGGCATAATTCCCTCTTCCTCGTATGTTCTTGCCCAGCGCCGGGAGGAAGTCCCGTATGGTCCTCGTCAGTCCATTTTGGGGCGCCGCGCCGAAAAAGGTCGATCGATTGGAGACAAAATCGTCAACGGAAAAAAGGCTCGCCTGCTCGTTGAGCAGCACGGGAATGCCATCGACGATGGGGAAAGCGGTGTTGCATGCGGTGTTCGTGCACGCATAATGCTGTGCAGTCCGCGCCAGTTTGGCGCGGCAGATGGGACACCGCAGTAGTTCCTGAGCGCGGAGGGAGAGGCGTACCTGTGGCTGCATCAGTGTTCCTGTTCGTGAAAGAAGGCGTGGGCAACAATCCGGGGAGTCGATTCATTTGCAACCGTCGTTGACCGGCGAGCGCTCCCATGTTCGGCCGGTTGATGGTTTGCAAGGCGTCGGGCCTCCTTGGGGGCGTTGGATGGGCCGGCGTGGAGGGCATTGGCATGGTCGGCTCTGGAGCTGGTGGCGCGAATCACATCTTTGCCTCGATTTTCGCCCAAGTATCTTTGAGCGTCACGGTTCGGTTGAAGACGAGCTTGTCGGGCGTTGAGTCCGGGTCGACGCAGAAGTAGCCCTGGCGTTCAAACTGGAAGCGCGTACCGGGCGAAGCCGACTTCACCGACGGTTCGACGAACGCCGGGGAGATCACCTCGATCGAGTTTGGGTTGAGGTTCGACTTCCAATCGACAACCAACTGCCGATTGCCGATTGCCGATTTTCGATTGGAGACAAGACTCTCACCCCGGCCCTCTCCCTGGCAAGGAGACGGGGAAGGTCCGCCCTCAGTCGCTCGCGGGACGGATGAACAGGCGTCGTCCACCACGTTGGGGTCGAGCTTATTGAACAAGTGGTCGTAGAGCCGAACTTCGCACGGCAGAGCGTGCGCGGCAGAAACCCAGTGCAAAGTGGCTTTCACCTTGCGGCCATCGGGCGCGTCGCCGCCGCGAGTGGCTGGATCGTACGTGCAGCGGAGTTCGACGACCTCGCCGGTCTTGGGGTCTTTGACGACGTCCTTGCAAGTGATGAAGTACCCCCATCGCAGCCGCACTTCACGGCCCGGGGAAAGTCGGAAATACTTCGGCGGCGGAACCTCGCGAAAATCTTCCTGCTCGATGTACAGCACGCGGGAGAACGGCACCTTCCGCGTTCCGGCCGACGGATCCTCGGGGTTGTTCACGGCTTCAAGTTCGTCGACCTGCCCTTCGGGGAAGTTCTCGATGACCACCTTGAGCGGTCGAAGCACGGCCATCACCCGTGCAGCGTTCTTGTTGAGGTAATCGCGGATGCAGTGTTCCAGCAGGGCGAAGTCGATAGTGCTGTTGAATTTGGCCACGCTGATGCGGTCGCAGAACTCGCGGATCGCCTCCGGCGGATAACCGCGACGGCGCATGCCGGAGATCGTCGGCATACGCGGATCGTCCCAGCCGCCCACGAAGTTGCCCTTGACCAGTTCGAGCAGCTTCCGCTTGCTCATCACCGTGTAGCTCAATTCGAGTCGGGCGAATTCGATTTGCTGCGGATGGTGGATGGGCATGCCCCAGGGGCTTCCCGGTCCGCGGCCTTCGTTGACCGTGTCGATGAACCAGTCGTACAAGGGGCGGTGATCCTCGAACTCGAGCGTGCATATGGAGTGCGTGATGCCTTCGATGGAATCCTCGAAGCCATGCGCCCAGTCGTACATGGGGTAGATGCACCACTGGTCGCCGGTGCGGTGATGGGCGGCGTGGAGGATTCGGTAGAGCACCGGGTCGCGCATGTTCATGTTCGCTTGGGCCATGTCGATTTTGGCCCGAAGCGTCTTGGACCCATCGGGGAATTCGCCCCTCCGCATGCGTTCAAAGAGGTCAAGGTTATCTTGTACGGAGCGATTGCGATGCGGGCTTTCCCGACCCGGTCGAGTGAGCGTGCCGCGGTATTGGCTCACCGCGTCGCCGCCCAGGTCACAGACGTACGCCTTGCCTTTCTTGATGAGTTCGACGGCCCAGGCGTACATCTGTTCGAAGTAGTCGGAGGCAAACAGCAGGCGCTCCTCCCAGTTCCATCCGAGCCACTTCACGTCGCGTTGGATGGATTCGACGTATTCCTCCTCCTCGGTCGTGGGGTTGGTGTCGTCGAAGCGGAGATTGCACTTTCCGCCGAACTCCTTGGCAATGCCGAAGTTCAGGCAGATCGACTTGGCGTGACCGATGTGCAGGTAGCCGTTGGGCTCCGGGGGAAAGCGAGTGTGCACCCGTCCGCCCCATTTCCCGGACTTGTTGTCGTCCAGGATGATCGCGCGGATAAAGTCCACGGATTTTCTCTCGCCGCGGCCGGGCAAGTCGCCTGGGTTCGAGTTACGTTCGCGGTTTCCGCGACTCGGGTCCGGCGTTGTAGTCATGGTGATGGATCCAGGAAGCGGGGCATCTCGTCGTGTATTTGGGCCGCTCCTCTACGGTCGCGGTACGGACAAGAAACGAACCGCTTCTCTCGGCTGCGGCTTCCCAAAAAACGACCAACCGCTCGCTGACGGTCGCGGCTCCGATCGACGCGGCAGGGTACACGACGATACGCGGCGGTTCAAATGTCAGGCGACGTACATTATCGGGCGATCGGGCGTTGCGACGCCGGGCCATCGAAAAGTATAATGCGAGCCTGTCCGGAGAGGGGGACGGAGGCCTCAATTCGCCAGGAGGTTCCTTCGTTGTTCGAAAGGGTCGGCGCAGCGCGACCGAGGGCCGGCGCACGCGATCAGCAAGCGCCCGCGATCGAAGCGCGGAGGGGGATTGTCCATGATGAGGCGCGTTGCGATTCGTTGCGGAGTTTGTTGTGCAATATCGGTGTTGGCGTCGCCCGGCAACGTCTACGCTCGGCGAGGGAACGTGGCGCAGGCAGCCAATGGAAGCACCGCCAGCGGCGGAATCTCGTGCCTTGCGTGTCACGGCGGCTCGCCGGGAAGCGGGTCCGTGCAAATCCTCAATGCCCCGGCGCAATATCAGGCCAACCATGTCTACGACCTGACCATCCGCGTGATGGACCCCTTCGAGGCTGGCGCCGGATTCCAGCTCAGCGTTGAGGACGCCGCCGGAACCCATGTCGGAACGTTGATCATCACCGACGCAGCCAACACAACGTGGAACAACAACGATCCGAACTGGGTCAATCACACCGAGACCGGGGTGGTGAACTCCATCACGAATTGGGCGTCGTTGGGGAGCGCCGCCGAGTTCGAGGTTCGCTGGCAGGCCCCCGGGAGCGACGTCGGTCCGTTGACTTTCTGGGCGGTAGGCAATGCGATCAACAACAACAATTCCCCCACCAGCGATAAGGTGTACCTGTCCAACGCGACCGCTACGTTCGTGGCCATCCCGGCGGCCTCGGAGTGGGGGCTGCTCGCGCTGGCGCTGTCGGTGATGACCGCGGCGACGGTCGTGCTTGGTCGTCGGTCACTTGCGGCGACCGCCAAAGCCTGATCTTACGGTCCGCGATTGCCTCGCATGCCCGGCCCAAACTGCGGCGGAGCCATTCCGCGTTCCTTCATCCGCGACTGAATCGCCGAAAAATAGGCCACGCGTTGAGCCATCTGGTCCGGATCGCGGGACTCGGAGCGTTCCTTGCGATCCTGCTGAGTCTGCTGGCCCATGAACCCACCAGGCCCACCCCATCCGCCCGGGCCACGCTCGCCGCTCCGTCCGCCTGAGCCACCGGCGCCGGCCTGTCCGCCACTACCTGGACCGCCGCCCGGACCGCTTGCGCTACCGCCACTCGGACCGCCGGAACCTCCGCCAGCAGCACGATCTCGTTCAGCGCGAACTTGCTCCATCGCCACTCGCCACTTCTCCATTTCGTCGATGTGACGGTCGAGGATGGCGTTCTTGTCGTCCTGCGACGAGGCGGCGACGTACTCGTTGACGCGGCTGTTCATTCCCTCCTCGCGGACCTCACGCATGTTTGCAAACGCCTGACGGCGTTGCTCCTCAGTGAGGTCTTCACGCTCCATGACGTCGCGGAAGCGCTGTATGGCCCATGCCGGGTCGCCGGTGCTTGCTTTCAGCGATTCCACCGTAAGTTCCGCCGGCAAGGCTGCTGTGTTGGGAGGCGAGGTCCACCAGGCGGCCAGACCCCATCCCGTCCCAGCCAAGCCGAGAACTGCCACACCCATCACGACCCATTTCTGCGGTGAGTTGGCCGAGGAAGAACTCAAGTTATGCTCCTTCGACGCTTTCATTCGCTGTTCGACGCCCAGGCGTAAGGGCTGAGAGGTTCTGCAATCTCGCTAGTTCTCGTAGTCCGAAACGTGACCGTCCACGTACAGGTAACGCCGCGCTCCAGGTGTGCCACCCGCGGCGTGAAAGTTGTTGTAGTCGCGGAGGATGTAGATTTCGTTAGGCGGAACCGTTCGCCCCGCGCGGTTCTGGAAGATGTTCACCAAGTCGTCGATCGTCCGTCCCCCCAGCGGCGGCGGAAAGCGGTATTCGTAGCTCGACTTCTCGGTTTCAAAATAGCTCAGACCCGCGTTCGGAGCTGGGCGGCTCGCCCCGGGAAGGTCTTCAGGGCAATGGAAAACCTCCCGACCACCGTTCAGGTCGTCGAGAAGTACGTTCGCGAGGTAGATTGGCCTCTCCCGATCGAGCGGAGCCGGGCTGACCGACGGCATCAACGAAGCGTAGGGGAAGCGGTCGCGGTTTCGGCCGAGGTACTGTTGCATCGCCGTTCCAATCTGGTGCAAGTTGGCGGCGCACGCGGTGCGTTTTGCGGTGGCTCGTGCGCTGCGGAGCGCCGGCATCAACACGCCGACCAACAGGCCGATGATCGCCACGACCACCATTAACTCAATCATCGTGAACGCGCGACGCATAGGTGGTTCGTCTGGGAGCGATTCTCGCGGTTCTCGGGAAGCGAAAACCCAGTCTATCGCGCATAACGCAAGGGCGAAGTACCGGTTGCCGTCGAAACTTGTCGTTCACGCCAGGCCAAGGTCGCGTGGAGTCTGCCCCACTTGGGTCAACGACCGGCGGTCGACCGATCTGGCACCTTGCCAGGTGAATAGGCGATGCCCGTACCCTGTCCGTTTCGCTACGTCACCACCATCACCGCGGTGACCGCTGGGTCGACGTGTCCGCCGCTGATGTTCATCGTGGCCAAGACTCCGATCGCCAAAACGAGTTCATGAGCGATGGCCGCGCCCACCTCCCCCGGTTCCCCTCCCGTCCATGTCGTCGCGAGGATCGCTCCAGCACCGATAAAGGCAAGGGTAAGAGGGATACAAACTCGCCTGCCCAAACTCGTGCCTTCGGCACCTGCCGCAGAGATCTGTTCGAATTCCCACCAAGCATTACGCCAGCGCGGCCTCGCCTTCAAGCAATTTATCGGGACGTTGAAAGCCGTGGGTGGAGCGCACGGCTCGCAATCGAGCCACCGTCGCACTCCGCGGGGCTGTCGCGCGCTCATAGCGGTGGGCTGTTGCATCACCGCGTGCAATCTGTTAATCTAGGCGATCCAAGCTGGGTCTGGTCGGCAGCTTGGACAAGGGGGGGATGCACATCCCGATGGGCGACGGCTGCGCTGCAAGTGGCTGGGAGAATCCAACGGCGCCGATGCATCCTGATCGGCGAGGATGGGGGGCGTTTGGGGCTTACTCCCTGAGCGGTGAGTTGCCGCGCGAGCAGGGCCTTCGTCGACTTGAATCCGAAATTGCCGAGTGCTTGCGACGTCCCGCCACCTCCGAAGCCGGCGTTGCGGAATTTCACGCGCTCCGCGCAAGGTGGGAAGGCGAGGCCCGCGAGCTCTACGGGTCTTTGGAGCCTTGGGAGACGGTGTTCATCGCCCGGCATCCGGCTCGACCCTTGGTGACCGACTACGTCGAATTGCTGGTTCAGGATTTCTGCGAACTGCACGGCGACCGGCTCTACGGCGATGATCGGGCGATCATCACGGGTTTCGGAACCATCGGCCGCCATCCGGTCATGCTCATCGGGCAGAATCGTGGACGATCACTCCAAGAGCGAATGGCGTGCCATTTCGGATGTGCCCATCCCGAGGGATACCGCAAGGCGCTTGCGAAGATGCAGCTCGCGGCCAAGTTCCGCCTGCCCATCGTCTCACTGATCGACACCCCCGGCGCCTACCCGGGAATGGAGGCTGAGGAGCGAGGCATCGCGCGGGCGATCGCAGCAAACCTCGTGGCCATGCCGAATCTCGCCGTGCCGATTGTGGCCGTCGTGATCGGCGAAGGCGGCAGCGGCGGAGCACTGGGCATTGCAGTCTCGGACCGAATGGCCATGCTCGAGCACAGTGTGTTCTCAGTGATCTCACCCGAAGGCTGCGCGGCGATTCTCTGGAAGACCAGCGCGCGAGCCAAGGAAGCGGCATCGGCCCTGCGCATGCGCTCGCGCGACCTGGCGGACCTGGGATTGGTGGATGAAGTAATTCCAGAGCCCGTCGGCGGAGCGCACCGCAACCGCGCGGAGACTGCCGCCTCGATCGAGGACTTCATCGTTCGCTCGCTGGATCAACTGACGAAATTGCCTCGCAAAACGCTGGTCGCGCAACGGCACGAGCGGCTGCGAAAAATGGGGGCATCGTACGAAAGGGTGTGCGAGGAGCGGGAGGCCGGCCAGGTCTAACCAATACGGTTCGGGAACCTGCGTTATCGGACTATGTTCGCCTCGTGAATCGATCCACCAAGTTCGCCTTGCGCCGCCATCCGTTGGGTAAACACGCGGACTGGGCTGCCGGGGCGGTCCATCTACCGGGTTGAGTTCGCCCCGGGGTCACGCTATAGTAGCAAGCTGGAAGGCTGTTTTGAGGGGGAACGCCGATCGGCGCGGTCCGTCATCGGTGCTAACAGAGGGAGGGCGAAGTGAAGCACAAGCTGCTGTCCATACTCGTCTCGATGTCTGCGCTGGCGGGGTCGGCGCGGGCCACCGACGTTTTGTTCGATTTCAACTCCCTGAACGGTTTGTCCCGCGATAGTGCCATCAGCGAATACATGACCGGAGTTTACGGGTCCGCGGTCACGACAGGTGGAGCGCGCGCGTCGAATCAGCGGGGTGATGAGCCGACCGGAAACTCGAACTTCTTCATCGCCACGTCGCTTCAGCTGTTCAGCCGCGGCGATTTCGAGATTCTCTTCGCCGACGTGCCCATTCTCGGCGCGAGCTTTGAAGGACACGTGCTGGATCCGACCACGGGAGAGGATTTCTCGGTCACCGCGTTTCAGGGCGACACCGTCGTGTTTCAATACACCCGTGACGCGGGCGTCGAAATCGTTGACAGTGGATGGCTGGCGTTCAACAGTCCGGTAGATCGGCTGGTGGTCTCGGATAATGGCCGGAAGGACGTCGGCATCGACAACCTGCTGGTTCAGCCGGTGCCCGATCCGGCGACGGCACTGCTGCTCGTCGTGGGAGCCGTCGCAACGGTTCGCCGACGGCGATCGGTATAGGATGCTTCAGGTTCCCGCTTCGAATGTCTTCAAGCCACGCTGGTCACCAAGGCTCTGGTTGTCGAGGCTCTCCAACCACACGTTAAGCCTGTTCGAGTGCGGCTCCCAAGTCGGCGATAATGTCGTGCCAGTCTTCGAGTCCGATGCTGAGTCGGATTCCGCCGGGGATCAATCCGCGTTCGCGCTTTTCGGATTCGGGCATGGCGGCGTGGGTCATCGAATACGGGGCTTCGATCAGCGTCTTGATTTGTCCGAGTGACACAGCCAGGGTCAGCGTGTAGGCGTTGCTCGCCGCCCAATCGATCATCCGCTCCGCCGGCTTCCCGGTTCCCTCGCGGTCCTTTAAGACGAAATAGATCATGGAGCCGGGTGCGAACTTGCCGCGATAGTCGCGCATCTGTCGGCAAGCGAGTTCGTATTGAGGGAAGGACTTGAGGCCGGGATAGAACACGCGCTCAACGTTGGGATGCTGTTCCAGGTAATGGGCCACGTTCATGGCCGACTTCTGATAGTTGACCATTCGCGTCGCCAGGGTCGGAAGTCCCACGACCAAGGGAGGCCAGGCGCTCTTCGGTGACAGTGCCCCGCCGAAATCCTTTCGGTAGAGGATCAAGTCATGGTACATGGAACGCGGTCCGACCACGGCACCGCCGATGTCCGTGCCGAAACCACCGATGGCCTTGGTGAGCGATTCGCAGACCACGTGCGCGCCCAACTCAAGCGGTCTCTGGCAGTATGGCGTAGCGAAGGTGTTATCGACGACAACGCGAACGTGCTGAGCAGGGTCGCGCTGGCCGTTGATTTCGTCGGCGATCCTGCGAACGCCCTCAATGTCGATGAGCCGCAGGTCGGGATTAACCGGGGTTTCAAAATACACCACCCGCGTCTCGGGTCGGATGGCTGCCCGCACCTGCGGCAAGTCGGCCATGTCCACCAGCGTGTGGGCGATCCTGAACCGGGGCAGCCAATTCTTGACCAGTGAATAGGTGCAGCCGTAAAGCACCTTATGCGCGACGAGGTGTTCGTCGGACTTCACGAGGGAGCAGATGGCGGCGGAAATTGCGGCCATGCCGGAGGCGAAGCAGAGGGCCATCTCGCCGCCTTCCGCAGCGGCGAGATTCTCCTCGAGCATGTCGCCGTTCGGCTCGCCAAGCCGCTCATAGATGTAGATCGGCCCGCGTCCGGTCTGGTCCTGCTGGGCGAAGTCCTCGAATCCCTGCGCCCCGCGGCGGACGGAATCGAGGCGAAACGTCGCGCTGACGGTCATCGGCGGGACGACGTGATGGTCGTAGTCCCAACTCGAACTGTGCCCGACGCCGTGGATCAAGCGACTGCGGATACGGTACTTGGATTCACTTTTCTTGGCGGACTGCGCGTCGTCTTTCATGATCGTTCGACCTCGATGTGCGTGTCTGCCGCGTTTGCCGACGTTCAACGGGGCGGCGCCGCGATTCGCACGGTTCTCTGTCCAGGCCGTTTGACCGAGGGCGCCAACCCTCAGCCATCATACCATGACCCGCGCGAAAATCATGCCTCCGACGCGGCGAAGCGGAGTCTTTCCATTCTCGACGCTCTGCGGGCATCTGGTGCTATTGGTGGCTTGTCCACCAGTGGTTTGCCGCGGTCGCCGTTGGGTGTCGGAGATAACGGACACGGTTTGGGCACCGAGTCGGCGGCCGATTCGGCCGGGGAAGCTGAGGCGCGGTTCAACTGTGACAGTGATAGTTTCCGCCGTCGGTTCCGGAATGCTGATCTAAAGTGCCACGCGAGCGGCGGTTTCGTGAGGTTAAGAGTTCCGACCTGGCGCTATCGGCAAACACGAATGATGGTGCCCAACGGCTGCCCTTCGCCACATTGACCGGGGACGGTGCAGGCAGGATCCACGCAATAGTCACCCACGTCGGCGGCGAAGACCTCAAAATCGCCAGGGTTGCAGTTCGCCAGAATCGTCCCGCAGGGATCGGCGTAGCGGGTAATGGCGATCAGGCGATCATCGCAGGACTGGACGAACCCGGGGAGGATTGCTCCCGCGGCAACCAAGGCCAAGCCGACGAACTTCCGAGGGGCGGGATTTTTTCGCAGCATCATGCGTCGTATTCCTCTGGGGTCAGTTCCCCGAATCCATGGAGAGCTTTCGACACGGTCCGGCAAGAGGAAAAGGGCGGATCTCGCGCCGACGCTCCGTATTACGGTGTATTGTTCGTCGGGCAATCGGCAAACAGAGGCGGTCGAGTCGTCCCTTCGACGGTTTGGCTCCCACTTCCGATGCCGCTACACGGATTGACGGTTCCGCCAAACAACCCGTTTTGGCAGTCAAAGATAAAGCAGAAGTCCGAGGCAACCAGGGCGGACTGCCCGATGTAACTGCCGCAACTTGTGCCCGGCCCGGCCAGCAGGTATCCGCCGCCGGCGAATGCGGCTAATCCAGCCGCCAAACGGCGCACCGAGACTTTTCGTCGTTTCACTCTTGACTCCCTTCGCCTGGACTCTTCGGGCGCCGGAACCAGCCGTTTCGGCCCTTTCCGATGCTCGCGGCGGAATATAGTGCCCCGGCCGTCCGCACGCAAGCGGGTATCTGAACAGACTGGCCAAGCCGGGTATCGTCCTGCGCGGTCGTCGCCAACCGTCCGCCTCACGGATTCCCGGAGAGTATCGGGGTGACCAATTGTCCGGGGGAGCGGCATCGCGGCGTTTGTGGCCGGGCAGGTTGGCCCCGGGGGCGTGTCAGGCGTACGTCAAGAGAAGGTTCGGCTCAGCTTTCGGCTCAGGAAAGATGCTCGGCAACAGTCGAGGAATCGACGGGTTGGATCACGCCTCGTTCGGTGATGATCGCGGTAATCAGGTCGGCCGGGGTTACGTCAAAAGCGGGGTTGTGGCAGGGTACGCCAGCTGGAATCGCGGGGATTCCCATCGGGCAACCCACTTCGTCCGGGGAGCGCTGTTCGATCGGAATGGCGGAACCGTCCGGCATCGACAAATCGAACGTGGAACTTGGGGCTGCAACGTAGAAGGGGATTCCATGCGCCCGGGCAACAACCGCGAGGGAGTAGGTTCCGATTTTGTTGGCCGTGTCGCCGTTGGCGGCGATTCGGTCGGCGCCGGTGATGACCAGGTCGATCTTGCGGGCCTGCATCATCGCGGCGGCGGCGTTGTCGCAAAGCACGGTGACCTCGATACCCGCGTGATGAAGCTCCCACGCGGTCAGCCGCGATCCCTGAAAGAGCGGCCTGGTCTCATCGGCGTAGACCCGAAACCGTCGGCCCAGCTCGTGTGCGGTATAGAGTGGCGCCAGCGCTGTGCCGTATTCCGCAGTCGCAAGGCTCCCGGCATTGCAGTGAGTCAGTACGGAGCAGCCTTCTTTGACGAGGTGTTGGCCGTGCGTTCCAATCGCCCGGCACATGGCTGCGTCTTCGTCGCGGATGCGCTTCGCCTCGTCGAGCAGGATGAGCTTGATCGAGTCGATGCCCGCTTGATCGTTCGCGGCGGGGTTGGGTGCCCTCGCGGACGGGCGGGAAGCCTCGTAGGCGACGCAGCGCATGCGCCGAAGCGCCCACGCCAGATTGACGGCCGTTGGACGCGACGTCGCCAGGTAGTTGCAGACGCGGTCGAGTTCCGTCAGAAACTCCGCGATGCTCGTGGTGCCTGCGTTGCGGACACCCAGGACTGCACCCATTGCGGCGGCAATGCCGATGGCCGGCGCTCCGCGTACGCTGAGCCGTTGAATCGCGTGCCACATGGTCTCTACGTCGTGGACCTCAAGCATCACGAGCTTGGCCGGCAGGCGGGTCTGGTCGATCATGGCGACCCAGCCGTCGATCCCGCCAAGCCATTCGATGGTTTTCGGTACGCGGGTCGACGGATTCATCCCTGGAGTTTCTGCTGCAGCCTGGCGTTTCGTTCGGCGACGCCTGCGGCCTGGTCGGCTTTGAATTCTCGGTAGGCGTCGGCCAGTCCCGCGTCGTGGCGGGCGATGATTTGGATGGCGAGCAAGGCCGCGTTCCTTGCTCCGGCTTCCCCGACGGAAACGGTCGCCACCGGGATCCCCGGAGGCATTTGGGCCGTAGAGAGCAAAGCATCGAATCCCTGCAACGGACCGTTGGCCAGCGGAACGCCGATGACTGGCAAGCAGGTGTGCGCGGCGACGGCGCCAGCGAGCGCATTGGACATTCCAGCGGCCGCGATGATGACCTCTAGGCCGTTCTTTTCGGCGGTGCGAGCAAATTCGGCCACGCGCTCCGGGCCTCGATGGGCGCTCATGACTTCCACGTGCGGCGTCTCGCCGAAATCGCGGAGCTGCTTGACGCAGGTCTCCATGACCGGCCAGTCCGAATCGCTTCCGAACACGACGGCAATGCGGGTCGCGGGCATTTGAATCTCCGTTGGTATGGCGTCGAATAGTGTATCCGCCGCGTCGATGAATGAAAGTCGCGGGAAGCTTGGGGAAACTCAACCAGCCCCTCGGCGACCAGGGCGGCGCCGCCTTGCGCGGCGGCCCAGGACTTTTCGTAGACCTGGGGTCTGATGATCGGACTGGCGACGGCAGTCTCGATCATCCCATCGCCAACAACAAGGCGCGGTTGTTTCGGCTGCCACCCGTCGAAGGTCAGGGTTCGGCCAACCTGCTCGCCCGTCGCGTCAGCGTCCCAAAGCGAGAACTCGAATTCGCAAACTGCCTTCCAGCGGCTGCCGAGCCGATCCGCGTCCCGCAGCTTGCGAATGATCTGCTCCGGACTGCGCCTCTTCCGCTTCATCATGAGCCTCCCTGCCCAGTTCCTGGGCAGTAGAGATTCTCAAAACGACTGGATCAAGTTCCGGGGAGCAGGTCACCGCGGCTACAGCCGTCATTCAGACCCCACCCCCTCTTGGCCGCCTCCAAACGCGGTGATCGCTCTGATTCGCCCGGACAGCGATCAGAGACGAAGTTCTTTTGACGGAGGCCTCGGGCGCCCGGATGCCATCGCAGAAGCCGCCGGGCCGCCGGGGGGTTCCCGCGGCGCGGATTGCAAAACCATGCTCGATCAGCTACAATCTCGCCCTCTTGGGGCGTACCGGGCCGAGGCTCCGGGGGAACGAATTGCGCTGACTCTTCGAAATCCGCGCGCGTTTCATCCCCAAGAGCTTCGTACGCTTCACGGCCCATCGGGGACGGGGTGTTCCCGGATTGCGCATCGCGGATCCCGACGAAAAGGGGTTCGATCACATGGGAGAGAACATGATGATTCGCCGCTTGATTCGGTTCGCATTCGTATTCGTCGTTTTTGTCGTCCCGACGGCGACCTTTGCCGGCGGCCTTTGCAGCACCGACGCCGATTGCAACGACAACAATCCCTGTACGCAGGACGATTGCATCGGCATCCCGCCGTTCGGCACCTGCGCGCACTTCCCGCTCAGCGGCAACGCCTGTGCCGACGACGGCAACACCTGCACCAACGACGTCTGCACCAGCGGGGTTTGCACGCATCCGGGCAAGGCCGCCGGGACCGCCTGCGGAAGCTCGGCCAACAACGACTGCACCAAACCCGACACCTGCAACGGCAGCGGCGCCTGCCTGCCCAACCACCTGGCCAATGGGACCGAGTGCCTCACCGACAACAACCCGTGCACCGGCGACACGTGCTCCAATGGCATCTGCACGCACCCGACGAAGCCGGCCGGTACCGCCTGTCCCGACGACGGGAACACCTGCACCAACGACGTCTGCTCCAACATTCTGTGCACGCATCCCAACAAGACATCGGGGTCGGCCTGCTCGGACGGCGATCAGTGCACCTCGCCGGACGTATGCGATGGAAACGGAAGTTGCACGGGAACACCGATCCCCGACTGCGGCGGATGCCCCATTGGCTTGGCCCTCAACGGCGTGACCCAGCGCGAGCCGATCCTTCAGACGCTGCGCCAGTATCGGGACGACGTCCTGGCGGGGAGCGAAATCGGACGCGACTACACGGATTTGTACTACTATCATGCTGACGAGCTTTCGGCGATCCTTTTGGCCAAGCCGGAGCTTCGCCTGCAAGCGGTCGTCGAAGTCGTGCGTCTGCTGCCGGACGTGCAAGGCGTCGTGGGAGGACAGACGGTCCAGCTCAGCAACGAAGACATGCAGGCGATCGATCACCTGCTCGCCTCGATTCAGCGAGAAGCGGGCGACGAACTTGCCGAAGATATCCAGAACCTTCGGTCCGCGCTCCAAAAGGGCGCTCTGCCTGATGTCCTTGGAGTCAAGGTTGAGGCGCAACGAACCGGGCGGCGATAGACAAACACCGCCGAGCATGACCACCATCCTCGGCATTGAAACTTCCTGCGACGAAACGTCGGCGGCGGTGGTTGACGACGGGCGCGAGGTACGCAGCAACATCGTCGCTTCGCAGATCGACTTGCATGCCAAGTACGGCGGCGTCGTGCCGGAGATCGCCTCGCGTGCTCATATCGAGCGACTCGATGCGGTCATCGAGGAGGCGATGACGGTCGCGGGCGTGGGTCAGCAGGACATCGACGCCATCGCAGTGACCAATCGACCAGGGTTGGTCGGTGCGTTGCTGATCGGCGTGACGACGGCCAAGGCGTTGTCCTGGGCGTGGGGCAAGCCGCTGGTCGGCGTGGACCACATTCGGGCGCACGCCTACAGCCCGGCGCTGGCGCTCGAACACTCTCCGTTCCCGGCGATCGGACTGATCGTCTCCGGCGGTCATACCTCTTTGTTTCACATCAAGTCACCCACGGAGATCGAACTGATTGGCGCGACCACCGACGACGCGGCGGGCGAGGCGTTCGACAAGGTGGCGACGGTGTTGGGGCTGGGTTATCCGGGAGGTCCGCTGATTGAAAGAATCGCCCGCGACGGCAACCCGAAGGCCGTCGATTTTCCACGGACGATGCTCGGCGGTGACTCGCTGGATTTCTCCTTCTCGGGGATCAAGACCGCGGTGCTCTATCACGTCCATGGACCGGGCCGGACGAGCGGAGGCCTGGAGAGGCTTTCCAAGCCGCAACTTGCGGACATTGCGGCCAGCTTTCAGCAGGCGGTGATCGACGTGCTGATCCGCAAGACGATGCTCGCGGCAACGAGGACTGGGCTGCACACGGTGGTGCTCGGCGGCGGAGTAGCCGCCAACACGGCGCTGCGGACGGCGCTCGACGGCGAGTGTCAGCGGCGGCGCTTACAGTTCCATGCAGCACCGATGGCCTATTGCACTGACAACGCGGCCATGATCGCCGGGCTGGGTTATCATCAACTCATCGAAGGGGACCTAGCGGGCCTGGACCTCGATGCCCCCCCGGCGACTTGCTGACGCCGCCGGCGCCGTCAGCCCTGACTGCCCCTCCGCCGGGCAGTTTGCGGTCGCCTCGGGCGGGGCCTACACTTTAAGACCATGACCGAGGAGCGGATTCGGCAACTTCTCGAAGCGGTGCGCGGCGGGAAGATTCTTGTCGACGAGGCGGTCGAGCGGCTGCGGAAGCTCCCTTTCGAGGAACTCGGTTTCGCCAAGATCGATCATCACCGCTCGTTTCGCCGTGGATTCCCTGAAGTGATTTATGGCGGTGGGAAGACGGTCGATCAGATTTCGACCATCTTCGACCGACTTGCGGCCAGCGGCGTGAACGTGCTGGTGACGCGAACGACGCCGGAAGCCTTTGCGGCCGTCTCATGCCGATACGAGCGAGCCGAATTCCACGAAGCCGCGCGGACCATCACCCTGCGACAGCAGCCGGTTTCCGCGGCGCGCGGATTGACCGTGATCGTTGCGGCAGGGACCAGCGACCTCCCGGTGGCCGAAGAGGCCCGGGTCACGGCCGAGCTTATGGGGCAGGCCGTCGAGACGGTGCTCGACGTTGGCGTTTCCGGAATCCATCGCATCATGGCCGCAATGCCGGTTCTGGAGCGAGCCGACGTCGTGATTGTCGTCGCCGGGATGGAAGGCGCATTGCCGAGCGTGGTCGGCGGACTGGTGGCCTGCCCGGTGATCGCGGTTCCGACCAGCGTAGGCTACGGGTCGAGTTTCCAGGGGCTGGCGGCGCTGCTGGCGATGTTGAACAGTTGTGCTTCCGGGGTCACGGTGGTGAACATCGACAATGGTTTTGGGGCCGGATACGCGGCGGCACTCATGAATCGGCGACGAGTTCCCCGCGAGGGATGCGAATCATGACCAACGACCTGATCGTCACGCGGGAAATCGCCCCGCTGCCTTCCCGTCGAGACGACGCACACAAGGGCGAGGTCGGTCGGATCGTTATCATCGGAGGTACGTGCGGCCCGGATGCGGCAATGGTCGGCGCACCCGCACTGGCGGCCAACGGGGCGTTGCGGGCCGGGGCAGGACTGGTCCAGCTCCTTGTTCCCGCCGAAATTCGTACCTCAACCGCCGTCCTTGCTCCTTGCGCCACGACGCGAACTTTGCCTTCCGATTCCGCCTCCATTCTGGCGGCCATCGCGGATTTCAGCGCCGATGTCGTGGCCATCGGTCCCGGCCTTGGGAGCACCCTGGCGGGCACGGCCATCGTGGAAGTCCTCACGCAGTTCTCCGGACCGGCGGTGGTTGACGCGGACGCGTTGAACCGGTTGGCCGAGGCGCCGACCTTCGCGCTGCCGCGGGCGCATCGGATCGTCATGACGCCCCATCCCGGCGAGGCCAGGCGTCTTCTTTCGGCCAGGGGAAGACCGTGCCCCGTTGACGAGACTGCACCGGCCCGCCGCCAGGCTGCGTGCGACTTGGTGGCCGCCTACGGATGCACGGTCGTGCTGAAGGGACGTCATACCGTGGTCACGAACGGTGATCGGTTGTTCGTCAACGAGACAGGCAATTCCGGGATGGCCACGGGCGGAACGGGGGACGTTCTTACAGGCGTGATCGCGGGACTCATCGGGCAAAAGATGGATCCGCTGGAGGCGTCAATTCTGGGCGTGTACCTGCATGGTCTGGCCGGCGACTACGCTGCGGAGGAGTTGGGGCGCTGGTCGATGACGGCGATTGATCTGCTGGATTACCTACCCGAAGCGTTCAGCGAGCACGAAGCAACCCAAGCGGAGTAATCGCGGCAACGGCCTCATCCTCACTCCAACCATAGACCTCGCGTTTGCGCGCATCCGCACTGGCGGGCAAGCCGCCGGTGGCGCCGTTCATCGAGTCGGGCGATTGCGAGTAATGAGGGTCTGCGACGTCGCCTTGATTCCCTTGACCGCCGAGGCCAACGCCTCACGATTGGGCGCATGCTCGATCGCGGTGTCGTAGTGGACCTTCTCCGTCTGGACCAGTTCGCAGAGAGAGTAGACGAAGGACCGCATTCCCTCGTTCTCGCACTGGGCGATGATCGCGGGGAGGTCGTGGTCCTCCTCGTGGAGGATCTTGTCCCGGACGGTGGAGTTCCGAAGCAAGACTTCGGTAGCCGGGTACAGCGTGTCGGGGGCGATGCCGGGCACCAGCCTCTGACACATGATTGCCCGGAAGGTGTTGGCGAGCGACGACCGCACAAAGGCATGTTCCTCGCGGGGGAAGAACTCAAGAACGCGAGCGAAGGTTTGCTGGGCGTCGGAGACGTGCATCGATCCCAACACGAGGTGCCCGGTCTCGGCTGCTTGCAGCGCTGCGGTCATGGTTTCGCGGTCGCGCAGTTCTCCGATCATGACACAATCGGGATCCTGGCGGACGACGAAGCGCAGGGCTTGATGGTAGTCGGGTACGTCAACGCCGATTTCGCGTTGCGAGATGATAGATTTCTTCGGATGAAAAACGTACTCGATGGGATCCTCGATGGTGATGATGTGGAATGCATGGTGTTGGTTGAGGTGGTCCACGATCGCCGCCAGGGTGGTGCTCTTGCCGGAACCGGTTACGCCGCTGACCAGAACCAGCCCGTCGAGCGTCTCGGTAATGGTTCGCTTGTACACGTCAGGAAGGTGAAGTTCCTCAAAACCGGGAACCGTGCTGCGGACCCGACGAACAGAGGCATGAAGATCGCCCGTCGCGCGAAATATATTGAAACGGAAGCGGTCGCCAGTCGGTCCGCGGAGGGAAAAATCCAACGCCCCACGCCGCGCGAACTCCTGCTGAAGCGATTCCGGCATGAGTGGTAGAAGCATCGCCTCGACGTAGGCCGTGTCGGGAAACGCAGGCATGTCGAGTCGGCGCAGGTGGGCGGTAATTCGGTAAAAGGGCTGATATCCGACCTTGATGTGCAGATCGGAGGCATCGTGCTGGGTCATGCCCGCAAGGAGTCTCTGGATCATTTCCTTCGGCGGCAACAACGTTTCGGTCATGGTGGGAGGCCTCCGGCTCGTAATGCGCGAGCGCCGCTCGGTCAGCGGTCACTTCGACCGACGAGATCGCCCATGCCGCCGGCGGTCGTTCCACGATCGTCGCCGAGCGCGACGCAAGCGGTTCTTAGAAAAAGAGGGCGATCAAGGCGATGGCGGCGGCTGTAAACGCCAGAACCAGCGCCGCCGCGGTGCACATCGTCAGCCGGC
This sequence comes from Planctomycetota bacterium, assembly GCA_038043285.1. Taxonomy (GTDB): domain Bacteria; phylum Planctomycetota; class Phycisphaerae; order UBA1845; family UBA1845; genus JBBTCJ01. Next base: position 40,339 of record JBBTCJ010000126.1, read on the forward strand.
GGGTCTGCTCGCGGAGGACGTGCGCCAGTTGCTCGTCGCGAGCGGCGGCGTCCCAGCGAACCTTTTCCAGTGCGCGAGCAGTCGCGGCCGCGGCTTCCCCCACGCGAACGACGCTGTCGTTTACGCCGTCGAGCGTCGCCACCACCCGTTCGGTCACCTCGCGGGAGGCGTCAAGCCGCCGTCCGATGGTCACCATCGTCTCGCGTTGAGCGTCCGCAATGGCCGGCAACTGTGAGAGGCTCTCCTCCAAGCGCTTGCCGATCAGGGCGTCCGAAGCCATCTGCTCGCTGATGCGCGAGACAATCGCCAACTGCATTTTGGAAGCGTCTGGAAGATGGGCGAGACTTTCGGCCAGCCGCCCCAAGGCGTCCGCCGCTTCCTTGGACCTGGCCCCCTGCTGTTCCAGATGATTCTGTACGGATTCGACCAGTCCGACGACGCGGGAGTGGTCCTCCTCGAGCCGCTCCAGCGAGGTGCCGAGCTTGGCGGTGCGAACCCGCCCACGAGCGGCCATCCAACCGTCGGAAGGAGGCGTTTCGACCAGCTCCTGCGGCATGTCGAATCCTGGAATGCGCTCATGCCCGTCGGGATCGTCGGGATGGCCGGTCGGCGCGGACGAAGATCGGAACCATTGTCCCATGCGCGACCAAATACTGGTTCGGTCCATCGGACGACTCCGTCGAGTTACATTCGGCAACGCACGCTCCCGTCCAGAGAATCGGTCGTGGAACCCGCGACGGTAGAGCATTCTATCCCTTCCAATGACAGCGATCAACGCATGTCTTGACGATCCGGCGGAACCCGGCCTATAAAGCGGTCTCGGCAGTGATCACCCCTGGAGCGCGTTATGTCGCGGCATCAGAAACTTCTCGACATGTTGTCACGTTCGCCGGACGACGTGTTCTTAAACTTCGCCGTGGCGATGGAGTTCAGCAAGGGGGGTGAAACCGATCAGGCGGTGGCCCATTTCGATCGGGCCCTGGGTTGCGACGACAAGTACCTTGCCGCTTATTACCACAAGGGTAGCGCACTGTTGCAGGTCGGTCGGGTGGAGCAGGCCAGGTCCACGCTGCTGGGCGGCATCTCCAAGGCGCGGCAATTGGGAGATCAACACGCCGCCGAGGAGATGGAGACGTTGCTGGCAGGCATGCCGGGATGAGCGTCCCCCGATGAAGCTTATTTGGCGAGCAGTCGGCTGAGGAACCCGCGGGGTGCGTCGTCGACTGTTTTGGCGGCGGGTCCGGAGATCACTCGCTTGGCCAGTTGTCGGATGGCCGCCCGGACCGCATTGTTCCGGTCCAGCGCGGCGGCCGGTCGGCCCATGTCGATGGAGCGGGAAACGAACTGGAAGTCGTTGGGAACCGTCGCCCATACTGGGCGTTTGACGGTCTCCTCGACATCGGCGTTTCCGAGGCGCGCCGACTTTCCGTCCACGCGATTGACGATCAGGCCGATGCGATCCTCGGTCACCCCCATCCGCAGAAGGGTTTCGACGGTTCGGCGCGCATGGCGGATGCTGGGAACCATGAGCTGGCACACCAGGAGCACGACGTCGGCGCGGGTCAGGGCCACGCCCGTGCGGTGATCGAAGTAGTGGGGAAGGTCGATGACCACGTTCTCGTAGGCCGCGCCCATCAGCTCCAGAATGCGATGGACCAGCTCGGGAGTTACGGCTTCCGTCTGCTCGATAAGTTCCGGGCGAGACAGGACGGCCACTTTGCACGGCAACATCGTCAGCGTGGAGGCGATCACGGCGCGATCGAGTTCGACACCGGCTTCAGCGAGGTCGTTGATGGTGTATCGAGGTTCGAAATCGAAGTTCGAGGCCAGATCCCCATACTGCAGATCCAGGTCGATCAGTGCACAATCCCGATCGACGAGATTTCCTATTTCCAACGCGAGGTTCGAGGCAACAGTGGTCGCGCCCGCCCCGCCACTTGTGCCCATGACACAGATGCACCGACTTCGGGTGGTGCTGGCCAGCCGCTTGGCGGCGACTCGGGCGACCGCGCTGGCCAAGTCCTTGGGATCGATCGGCTCGCAGACAAACTGATCGCAACCCGCGCGGATCGACAGCAGGATCGACTCCGGATCGGTGCGGTCGCTCACAGCGATCATGGCCAAATCGGGATACTTTCCCGCCGCCTGGTCGATGACCTCCAGGACCGTGGCTGGGTCGGGATCAAGGTGGAAGAACACCAGATTGACGGTCCCGGTCTGCAGCAGGCGCGCCAAGGCGTCGGGATTCGTCGCCTCGCCGACCAACCGAATGAAGTTCAGACCCTGGATCGGCGCGGCCAAAGATTTTGATGCGGCCGCATCAAGGTTGAAGATGCACGCATTGAGAATGGTGCTCATGGTGTTCCTGTGCCTCCCGCCTGCCGCGGAGACTCGATCCGCCAGAGGTAGTATCGGCGTGGGAACGCGGCGAGTTTTCCGCGACCGGTCGCATCGGACGCCGCGTCGAGTGCGGAGATTATCGGCTGCCGCGCCTGTAGCGACCGAGAACCGTTCCTCCAGGTTGCCAGAAGACATTCACCGCGGGCTAGGCAAGCGCCGGCTCTTCGACCTCGACCGCCGAAGCCCGCTGGACGACTCGTTGCAGCGCCGCGAGCACTTCCGGATCGAGGTTGCTTTCCTTGTCGCGACGCAACTGCTGCAACACGTCGCCGGTCGCGGACGCGCTGCCGCGCGTCGCCTTCAGATCATAAAAAAGCCGTACGGCGCGAATGATTCGCGCGCCAAGCGGAAGCTCTCCGTAGGCCCGCTCCTCGCCGCTGGCGATGGCGTCCTGGAGGGCGTCGTCCTGGGTCATCAACATGGGAACCGCCCCGTGCAGGACCGAGCCCAACGAGTGAATCAGGTCCGTACCCAGGAAGGTGTTTCGCTCCGCCGGCATTCCTGGGCGGTTTTCCAACGTATGCACCGCGCGGCTGATCAACTTGGTGGTGATCTCCAGGTTTCCAAGATCGGTCAGCAGCGCGCCGACGCGAATGTCGTCCACCTGCTTGCGCGACAGGCCCATGGCATCAGCGACGCGCTGGCACAGTTCTGCGACGCGCACGGACTTGGCCTTGCCCCGCGGATCAGCCGACTGCAAATAGCGGGAGAGCACCTCGACCACCCCGACGTAGGCATCGTGCAGCTCGTCGACCTTCGCGGCGCGATCGTCGCATAACGTCCCGACCAGAATGGCAGTTAAGCCCAGCACCGCCGCCCAAACAGTCAAGACGAGACCGACCATGATGGGCGATTGAAACGCCGCGAAGCCGGTGGGATCCGCAACGGTGGCAACGGTGACGGACAAGGCACAGAAGAGGGCCAAGATCCCCGCGTTGGTGCGTCCCAGGTAGTACCCGCTGAGGACGATCGGGAGGAAGAAGAGATTCAGGGCCACCACGCGGTATCCGCCCATGCGATAGACCAGATAGGTCATTCCGATGGTCACGATGATCAGCATTACCTCAAAGACGCCGCGATCCCTGGTCAGCTTGCTGCTCATGCCTGTGTCCTCCTGCGTTTGGGCATCGGTTGTGGGGAACGAGCACCCGCCGCCGCTGCGGGTTCCTTGGATATCATTGATTCGGCTACGTTCGGCTCGACCATTTGCCGCGTTTCGTATAACGAATCGGGGCCTTCTCGGTCAGAAGCGTTTCCGGGGTCCGATACGCCGCGCTGCGTCGCCGGCTCCGACGGCGTTGCGCGGTACCGCTGGGAGACCTCGGCGAAGCGGGCTGCGATCGGCAACCAGGCCTCGACGATCCCAGGATCGAATTGCCGTCCCGCCAGCTGATGGATGGCCGTGACGCACTTTTCGTGCGGATAGGCCTCCTTGTATACACGTTTGGATGACAGCGCGTCGTAGACGTCTGCAACCGCCACGATCCGAGCCGCCAAGGGAATGTCCTCACCCTTAAGCCCGTGGGGGTACCCGGTTCCGTCCCACCACTCATGGTGCGAGAACGCAATTTCGCGAGCCATTTGCAGGAAGTTTGATCCGCCCAGCCGGCGCTCGATCTCGCGTAGACATTCTCCCCCGACGAGGGTGTGCTGCTGCATCTGCCGGCGCTCGGATTCGGTGAGCGGGCCTGGTTTGCGCAGGATTTGATCCTCCAACCCGACCTTCCCGATGTCGTGCAGGGCCGAGCTGATGCCGATCACGCGAGCGAACGTCGGGGTCACTTCCCGACCATATCTGGAATCATGGCGGAGCACCCCCGCCAGCATGGTCGAGTACACCGAGATACGCTCGAGGTGGTCGCCGGTGTCGGTATCGCGCGAATCAGCCAGTTTCGCAAGTCCGAAGGCCACCGCATCCCGCGTGCGAATCAATTCCTGTCGCTGTCGCAGCATCTCGGCGATGGCGCGGCTTCGATCGCGCTCCGACTCGTCGTGGAACCGAGCCAAAAGCATGTAGCTTGACACCCCAAGGATCGCGAAAGTCCAGACAAAGGTCAGCACGCCAACCATCGGCGACGATGCGAGGACGCCGTTCGTCTGGGCGATCGCCGCGGCCTTCGGCGTGAGCAAAACGAGGTACCCTGCCCCGCTGGGGAGGTCGGTCGCCACCGCGAGATGTTCATCCGCTCCAAGCCTCACCGTTCCTGCGCGGAAACCGGCGGCCGCCTCGCTCGACGCCGATTGGAAGCTCAATCCCTCGCCGAAGGAGGCCGCGTCGTTTCCATCGGCGTCGCGCGGCACGATGAGCCGCGTTCGCCAGCTGCGGTCCGCAACCACGGCGACCTGGTGGTCAAGAAGCCCCCGACGAACAAGTCCGTTCAGCGATCCGTCCGACTCGCTCATACCGCCGGCGAACCGCTGGGGTCCGCCCACGATGGTCAGAATTCGCTCCGCTGACTTGGCAAGGAGGCGCCAGGATTCATCCGACGCCGCGGCATGCGCGGCGCGTCCAAGGAACTGCTGCTGCATCCACAATCCGACGCCCAGGGCCACTGCCTGGGCCAGGAGGACCAACAAAACATGCTTGGCGCGTCGGCTCATCCTGGTGCCTTCTCGCACGATGCGTATCCAAGGGGAGAGCGCTCCACCGCGCGGGGCGCATCCGTGTGCGCACCTGATCGATGGGCATTCGCCAAGAAGGGATTCGGTCTGTTGATCGTATCACTTGACGTGGTAATGAGGCCGGACGGGTATTGGACGTTGGATCACGGTTATCGGCAGCCGAGCGCGGTCTGCGAAGCGGATTCACGCCACCTTTCCAACCGTGCGATAATTCCGGCGGCCCGCGATCGAATCGCGTCGAACCGTCGCGCGGCGAGATCCGCCGGATCGAACAGCGGCTTAACGAACCCGACGCCCACACACCCCGCGTCCAGAAAATCGGTGAAGTTGTCCACGGTGAATCCCGCGGTTGGGAAAAGACGAAGATGCGGGAGAGGTCCGCGGATCGCCTCGAAGTAACTCACCCCGCCGGGCGGCGCCGGAAAGACCTTCACCAGTCCGGCTCCGCCGCGGTGCGCCGCTTCCATTTCCGTCGGGGTGAACGCACCCGGAATGGTCGGTACGCCCAACGAGGACGCCTCCCCGACGACCACGGGATCAAAGATCGGAGAGACGATGAACGCTGCGCCCGCGGCCACGGCGTCACGCACGGCGGCTGCCGTCATGACCGTGCCTGCGCCGACCGTCAGTTCCGACCGCTTGGAGAACGAACGCACCAAGTCAAGAGCACCGGGCGTAGTCATGGTGAACTCGACCACGCGAAATCCGCCGTCCACCGCGGCCGACATAGCGTCGCGCGCCAGCGCTTCGTCGTTTGTGCGAATAATGGCGCTGACGCGGGCTTCGACAATACGTTGAACGGCACCGTCTGGATCGCCTCGCCTACCCATCGAACGAACCTCCCTTTCCGGCCCACTCCGGCCGCGCCCGCCAAGTCGCTGCCGACGACTGAGCGACCCATGCTACCCGCCTACCGGCACGAGCGGAAACCCGAATTCGGTCCAACCGAGTCGAAAGCTCTCCACGGAAACGGTTCCGATAACGGCAAGCGCGAACGGGACTTCATGCCCTCCGTTTGCTAAACTGGTGAAGGACTCCATCCCTTGGGTTAGAGCCGGCCGCGGTGCGCCGCTGAACCCGGGCGATGAATGGCGATTCGATCGGAAAGCTGAAACATGACGAGGATCCGGACAGCCGTACTTCTTGCGCTCATTGTCGTACTGGCCGCCTTGGCCGGGTATTGCGTCCGCGCACGACCGCGCGCGGCCGAGCGACATGGTGACGAGCAGCTTCCGTCGGCGGCGCCGAAGCCCGCAATCGACCCCGCACTTCGTCAGGCCATCGACGAATTGACGGCGCGGTGGGAAGGTGTTCAAGCCCTGTCCCTAAGGCTCAGGACGGAAATCCCGAACGCCGGCGGAATGAAGGGGTGGACGAAGGGTGAGGGAACGTATGACCTTCTGCGGACCGAAGGTACTTCCAAGACACGGTTCTGGGTGTTCAATAATCTTTCGCTCCACATGGAAAACAAGAATCGGAAGAAAACGGCGGAGGTCGTCATGCAGGTTTTCGACGGCCAACACCTGTTTCTGCTCAATCAGCAGTTCGAGTATCAGAAAGTCACCAAGGCGAAGTACGACCCGGCCCGCGTGTTGCATTTCGGCGGAAAGAATCTCTTTGACTCCATCGTGGCGGAAAGCAAGGTCCGCCTCCTACCGCCCGAGTCCGTAGACGGCCGGGAGGCGGTCGTGCTGGAGGAGAAGCCACTGGATGGATCGGCCGTCATCAGACACTGGTTCGACAAGGAAACCGGCATGAGAATCAGGTTGACCGAAGTCGGAGCGGATGGAACGCAACGACTCACGCTGACGACGTCGGATGTCAATACCGCGCCGGAGTTCGCCCCCGATCGGTTCGTATTCACGCTGCCAGATGGATTCGAACTGACGGATGAGACAGTGCCGCCGGTGGAATCCGTCAAACCCTAAGTACGCCACTCTGTAAGAGGGGCGGCGTACTAAGGAGCGCCACGCCGGACGGACCGCGTCTGCGGCTACCCTCCCGAATCCAGATGCCAGCCGGTGTTGAGCCATTGGCCGGCACGCTTCTGAAACATCTCCGTCGCCGACCCGGAAGAAATCTTACGCGCGCCTGCGATTTCCGTTTCGACCAGGTACCTGGTGTAAATGGTCGCGGCAACGGAATTCGCTTGAATGCGCGTCTCGGGAAACTCGAGCCGCAACAGCGTCCCTCCGTCCCGCACGAACCGTCGTGAGCGCTCGCAGATTTCGTCCCGGTCCGCCCAACGGTTCGATCCCGGTTCAATCGCAATGACGTCCTCCGGGACCAGACGACGAAGTTCCGCTTCATTGTTGGAGAACCAGGCGCGCCACACCGCCTCGCGATCGTTCAAGAGCCGAGCGCGATCAGGTTCAAAGAGGCCTTCCGCGGCGACCGCACCGGCAGACGCAATCACTTCCGGAGGCGCCGCGCCGCGCTCGCCCCAGTTTTCACCGGTGATCGGGGCGATGTGCGAACCTGCTTGGTTCCATCCGTCGCGCTCGCGGCGATATACGTCGATGGAGCGCAGCTTCAGGGAACCCGCGGATCCATCGTTCAGGGATTTGTAATCGTAGCGAGCCACGTAGTAGACCAGGGCCACTTCGTCATAGAATTGCACTTCGGTGTCCAGCAACTCGTAACCGATTCCCTGCAGCGCCTCCAGGGAGCGGTCGGCGTTCTTCATGTAGTCGTTGAGACCGCGCTCGATCTTGGTGCTTGGATTCTGGAAGCCCGTCCAATCCGGGGTGTGCATTCGACGGATCGCATCACGGTCCCGTCGCAGATAGGCCTGGAAGATGCCGTGAATATGCCCCAGAATCTCCTCTCGATCTTTCGTTCTATCCTGCATCGTCACGTCACTCCCGCATCGAACCCCCAAGGCAGCCGCCAGGAGGCCCAATAGAATCATGAACCTCATTGTCGTCTACTCGATTCCCTGATCGTGGTGGGCGCCGGTTACCGAAGGAAGACCCCGCGGATTCCGCGCGACGCTCACTGCCGCTCGAGGGCCGATGCGCATCGATCATCCCGTTTCAAGCGCCGCCGATCCTACTCGGCGCTGGTTCGATCGCGATTGGGTTCGTGGACCAGTCTAGGTCATCCATCGGCATACTTCGCGGGATTGGCCTTGACTTTCGCGGCGCAGTCATCGCAGCAGACGCGAATGCTCTTTCCGCCGATCTTCACGACCTTGGCCTCTTTCTTGATTTCCCATTTGCAGACCGGACACGTTGCCTTGCTCATTCGAGTGCCTCCTCATATTAGATATTTCCCTAAAACCCCTCTTCCTGGCAGGAAGAGGGCTGCTTCATGGCGACCTCTTGGAAGTCCGGCGCCGTTCTACGCGCGTGCGTCGCACCTCGTCATCCTTTCAAACGTATCCCGCCGGAGAGACTTAGGCTTTCAGATTCTTGCTCATCTGAAGGAGGCGCTGCCGTGGAATACCACTGCGGAAAGCGGAAGGCGTCGCCTTGAATTCGTGACGAAAGGCATGGCTGAAATGACTGTGGCTGGAAAAGCCGAGATCGAGGGCCAAGGAGGTCAAGTCGTCGGCACCTTCGGCGAGGCGATCGAGGCTTAGAAGCAATCGCAATCGGTTGAGGTATTTGTGGATCGGCAGTCCGGCGTGGCGACGGAACACTCGGACCAGGTGAAACGGGGAGCAACTGACCGCGCGGGCAACGTCCTCCAGGGTCAGCGGCTCGGCGTAGTGTGCGGCGAGCAACTCCCTGGTTCGATCCGTCCAGGTGCGGTGTGCAATGCGCGTCGCCGGGCCGACCCGATCCGGCTTGGCGGCATGTTGTTGTCCTAGAGCAGCGGTGATTGCGTCGAGCAGCGCCAAGCAGGCCTCCTCGACGGCGAATCCATCAGCCCCGTCGTTGCGGAGACCGCGCCGCAGCGCGGCCAACAAGAACGCAGCGTCGGAGGGAACCGACAGTACCTGGACCGGAAACCGGAGGATGCCTTGGTCCACGGAACGACGATCCAACACCCACAGGGCTTCTCGAAGAACTCCCTCGGCGAAGCGGATGGACGTGCAGTCGTCTCCTCCGTGAAGGGGATGGCTGACGCGGTACGGCTCCTCGGGGTTGAAGAAGACGACGTGGTTGACGTCCGCGACGTGGTCCTCTCGCGCCAGGTGTTTGCGAAAGACGCCGGCGCGGACGAAGGCGATGCTCGGCACGACAACGCTTTCGTCATCGCCGCAGCCGAGGTCGTGCGGCCTGCAACGGATGTCGTGCAGTGTGGCCGTGCCGGAACAGAACAGCGTAGTCTCGCGTATGTGGCTGGGCACGTCGGCGATTGTCGCCGGAGTCAAGCGTTTAAGTCAACGGCGCCCACGTTGGTCCGTCCGGCAGGCCGTGGTTGGGGGATGAGGTTATCGATCCAGATGTCGCAGGAGACGGCGCACGCCCCCTACGCCTGCTCGCGTGCACGAGGTTTCTGTCGCCGCTTGTCGAACGGGATTCGAAGGTGGTACACGCCGTCAGTCAGGTCGCTTTCCACGGCGTAGCCGCATTTGTGGAAGACCCGGAGCATGCCGTGGTTCTGCACGATAACCTCGCCGGTAAACCCGCCAATGCCGCAGGCGCGGGCACGATCCAGCAGCGACCGCATCAACGCCGTCCCAATCCCCTTGCCCTGCCAGTCGTCGCGGACCAGAAAGGCTGCCTCAGCAAAGTTCGTCTGGGGGTGCCTTCGGTAATGGGCGATCGCCACCATAGCCGCCGCCGGCGTGGGGTCCGTCAGCACGACCAAAGCCATGTCGGCCTCGTAATCGACGCGCAGGAACTCTTGCAGCTTCTCGTGCGGCATGGCTTTGAGCATTTGAAAGAACCGGTAGTGCACGGACTCCGCGGAAAGCTTGTAAAACAGATCGCGCACGAGCGGTTCGTCGGTGAGCTTCAACGGGCGCAGGAAGGTTCGCGATTTGTCCTTCAGCTCGATCCATTCTTCCATCTCGATGGGATAAACCGGGGTGCGGATCGGCCATTCGATCTGATCGGCGTACACCAGCTTTCGGGACTTGGCCTCGGCGAACAGCCAGGGGCGGAACTTCGGGTGGGCAACTTGAATCAGAGCCAATGCGCGTTCGCGGATGCACCTGCCGTGCAGATAGGCGACGCCGTACTCGGTGACCACATAGTGCACGTCGCCCCGGCTGGTCACCACGCCGGCACCGGGCTTGAGGTAGGGAACGATCCGCGAAACCGTCTCGTTCTCCGCCGTCGACGGCAGCGCGATGATCGGCTTGCCGCCCTTGGAACGCGCCGCCCCCCGGGTGAAATCCACCTGACCGCCGATCCCGCTGTAAAACAGGGTTCCCAAGGAATCCGCGCAGACCTGCCCGGTCACATCGACCTCGATCGCGGCGTTGATCGAGATCATCTTGTCGTTGCGGGCGATGATATACGGGTCATTGACGTACTCGGTCGGATGAAACTCCACCAGCGGGTTGTTGTCAACGAAGTCGTAAAGCCTGCGCGACCCCATGACGAAGGTGGCGACGATTTTTCCGCGATGCAGCGTCTTTCGAGCGTTGGTGATGATGCCTTTCTCCACCAGGGGAATGATTCCGTCGCTGAACATCTCCGTGTGCACGCCGAGGTCCTTGAAACCCTCAAGGTAGTGCAGAACGGCGTCGGGGATGGTGCCGATCCCCAGTTGCAGCGTCGCCCCGTCTTCCACCAGCGTGGCGATGTGCCGTGCGATGCGACGGGCCAGATCGTCCGGTTCGCCCTGCGTCGCTTCGAGGATCGCCCGATCGCTCGGAACGAGCACGTCAATGTCCCGCACATGAATGAAACAATCGCCCAGGGCGCGAGGCATTTGACTGTTCACCTCGGCGACGACGACGTGCGCCGTCTCCGCGGCGGCCTTCACGATGTCCGTCGAGACCCCGTAGCTACAATAGCCGTGTTCGTCCGGCGGGCTGACTGCGATCAAGGCCACGTCAATGACCACGCGCCCGGTGCGGAAAAGCTCGGAGATTTCGGAAAGAAAAATCGGGGTGTAGTCGGCGCGACCCTCGGCCACCGCCTGCCGAACATTGGGACCGATGAAGTAGGCGTTGTGCCGAAAGCGGCTGCCGAACCTCGGCTCGGCATACGTGGCTACCCCCAGCGTCAGGATGTGAACGATTTCCGCGTCACTGATGTCCTGGCGCGACGAAAGCGCCTCGACCAGAGTCTGCGGCTCGCCGGCGCCGGACCCGATGAACACCCGCTGTCCGTGGCGAATGCAGGCCACGGCGCGATCCGCCGCCATGATCTTGTCGGCAAATCGCGTCAACCAACTGGCATGGGAAGTTGTCATGGCCCCTCCGCTCGCGTGGGCGGCATACCCACCACGCGGCGGGTGCATTGTTCATCGCGATGCGGCGACGTGCAACGGCAGGGAAATCTCGCGCGTGGGAGACGCCCCAGCTGACGACGCGGCGTCACTCCGATCGGCGCGGCGGCACGCGCAATGATCGAGGTACCGCCCCAAAGACCGAATCGCCTGATCACAGGAAGGGAACACTGGCACGCCGGCTCGCCGAATCATCGAAGCCAGTTGGTCATACGGCGGACCGGCATCAATCACCACGACCATGGGCTTGTCGGCCTGGCGGAACAGTTCCGGAAGCCGTCGTGCGAGGCCTGCATCGACGCGAAGCTCGGAAGGCGTGGTCCGCAATTGGGGAGTAAACGGGACGACGGAGGCCACGACGGCGTCAACGCCGGGGTCGTCGAGCATCGCCAGGATCGCCTCCTCGTAGACCCGCTCGTCCGCCATAGGGTTGACGTCGAGCGGATTGCGCACGGCCACCAGCGAGGAGAGCTGCGACTGCTCGAGCGCCTGGCGGATTCGCCGCACCGCCTCTACGCCCAAGGTCGCCATCTCAACTTGATATCGAGGCCCGTGGATGGTGTCGGCCATCCCCACCGTCTCAAACCCGGCGTTGCTGATCGCCCCGATCCGCTTGCCTCCCACGCGCTTCCCCTCAAACACCGTCGCCAACTCCACGAGTTGCTCGAACTCCTTGAAGGTGTCAACGACGATAGCGCCGGCGGCGGCCGCAGCCGCCTGGCAGACGTCGTAGTCGCCGGCGACCGACGCCGTGTGACCAGCCGTCGCCGATCGACCCGGCGCGGTGCGCCCGGCCTTATACAGGATCACAGTCTTGCCCGCGCGACTTAGTTCATCAACGGCGCGCAGGAACGCAAGTCCGTCCAGATCGTTGAAACCCTCGACGTACACTCCGACCACGCCGACGTCGTTGCGTTCGCCGACCGCGCGGACCGCGTCCGAGACGGTGAGGTCGATCTGATTGCCGATGGTGACCGCAAACGCGGGATTGATCGAGGTCAGGTTGCTGAGCCGCGTGATCGCAAACGCCCCGCTTTGGGTCACCAATGCCGTCCGCGTGGGGGGCTGGGACCGCCGCGAGTCGAGCTTTTCCTCGGGAATGAAGAAGGTGTCATATTTTCCCGGTCGGGATCGAACGCCCAAACAGTTTCCGCCGAGCACCACCGGACCGCCGCCCGATCCCGTTCGCCCCCGCCGAATGATCTCGCGAAGGCGATCCTGCAATTCGACACTGCCTTCCGTCTCGCCCAACCCTCCGGGAATCAGGATCACCGACGAAACGCTGCCCGATTCGACGACCTCGTCCAGCAACGCCGGAATGCTCTCTGCCGCGGACGCAGCGACCAGGAGGTCGATGGATTCCGGAAGGGCCTCGACCGATGGAACGCAACGTACGCCGTCAATCATCTCCGTGCCCGGTTTGATCACGTACAGGTGGTCCGCGGAGAAACCGCAGTCCACCATGTTCCGAAGAATGATCCGCGCGAAGTTCACGCGCTGCGATGAGACGCCGATCAACGCCGCCGCCCGCGGAGTCAGCAACGCCGCAATCTTTTCCTGCGGCCTGGACGCCGCCGCCCGCACCGGCGTCCCCAGGAATCCACGTCCGTCCAGGGGAATCAATCGCTGTCGCACGAACGCGAAGGGATTCACTTCCAACTCGGCGAGGAACGGCTCGCCCGGCCCGCGATCCACGCAGAAGGCGCGGGCCAGCCCGATGAAGGCACGGAAGCAGCGGAGCAGCTCCCCGTCGGACACCATCCGCCGATGCCCGCGCGCTCTTCCCGCCAGAATGTCGTAGGCCGCCGTGGCACGGAACAGGTTGAGGAACTCTTCGGCGCTGGTTTCCGCCGCCAGGGCCTTGGCCGCTGCGATGCCCGGCTTCATGTGCCGGGCAAGATACTCCGTGTCGATGCCGCCAAGTCCGGCCGCAATTACCGGACCAAACTCCCGTGACGCACGCACGCCGACGAACAATTCTTTTCCGAATCCCGCGTCGTCGTGCTCCACAAACTCCACGAGCAGCACGCCCTCGACGTTCACGCCCGACGCCTGCTGTCGCTGGATGAGCTGACGCATCTCGCGCTGAACATCTTCGTGCGTCCTTCGGGCAAAAACCACCGCACCCACGTCCGACTTGTGCACCACCTCCGGCGAGACAATCTTCAGCACCACCCGTTCACCGAGAAACTCGTCCAGAATCGCAGCGCTGAGTGTCTCCCCGGCAGCCGCGAAATGATGCTTCGGGGGGCTGATCGCGCCGACCAGATCGACGATCCGGTACACCTCGTGCTCGCGAAGTCGCTCGCGCCCGTCTGTGCTGACGGTTGCAAGAACCTGCCGCACGGCCACCTCCTGGGGCGACGGCAACGTGTCTCCGCTCGCCAACCCGGCAATGGCGGCCACGTCCGGAAGCGATTCTGACAACAACCCCTCCGCGTCCACGGTCGACGCCCATTGCTGAAGAACCCTTGGCGTCACTCCTCGGGCGACGGCGTCGCGATAGGCGGCGGAGGCGGCGTGGCCCAGCCGAAGGGCTTGGCGATTCAACTCAACGATCCGCTCCCCTTTAGACGCGAGCAACTCCGCAACGACATCCTGCAGCTCATCCAGATCAAACTCGATATGCCACGCCGCCGCCCCGACAAGCACGCTGTTGGCAGCCAAAGCCGATCCCGCCGACCGCGCCAGGCGATCGGCGTCGATCAATACGTGCTCATGTGATCTCTGTAGTCGCTCCAGTACGCCGTCCACAGGCGGATAGCTGGGAATATTCACCACCGGCGAGGTATTGGACAGGATACATCCGTTTTCGCGCAAGTAGGGAACGTAGCGGAGGGCCTCCAGAGGTTCCATCGCCAGAATCAGGTCGCACTCACCGCGAGGAATCAGATCGCTGAACAGCTCGTGGTCCGCCATGCGAAGATGGGAGTAGACCGCCCCGCCGCGCTGGGACATCCCGTGCACCTCGGCCTGCTTGACGTGCAGCCCTCGACGGACCGCCGTCGTGGAGATCGCGTGCGCAATGGTAAGGATTCCTTGACCCCCGACCCCCGCCAGGATGACGTTGCGTTCCATGCCAATCTCCCATGTGCCGCCCGCGGGAACCAGACGCGCGAACCGACGGGCTACGAAGACGGGCCGGTGGTCGCCGCCGGCGTTGTGGCGATCGATCGCGGCGCCCGCCGCTTCATGTGGATGCACGCGCGGGTGGCGATAAACACCGACAACCCGCGATACTCGATCTCCTCGCGCAGCAGCGTCACATTCTGCTCGTGGCCCTTCGGCGTCGGTTCGACGTGGACGACGTGTCGCGCATCCACGCCCAGCCCGCGAATCAGGCGGATGAACGCCTCGCCGGTGACGAAGATGTCCTGTCCGCCGGTCATCGCCACCGTGGCGTTGTCGAGGATCATCACCGTCATGTTGGCGTTCTCGTGGGCCGCCCCCAGCAGCGCCGTCATCCCCGAGTGGGTGAAGGTGGAGTCGCCGATCGTGCAAATCACCGGATGCGCACCGGCCTTGGCCGCCCCGTGGGCCATGCTGATGGACGCCCCCATGTCCACGCACGAGTGCACCGCGTTATACGGCGGATAGGCGCCCAAGGTGTAGCACCCGATGTCGCTGAACAGAATCGGATCGGACTCCTGCCCCGCGGCCTCGGTGATCATGCGGAAGGTATCGCAGTGCGGACATCCCTGGCAGAGCATCGGCGGGCGACCGGGTAGGTCTTCATACGCCCGATACGTGCCATGCGACGGCAGATGAAGTGCCGCGCGAACAATTTCCGTCGACAGCTCTCCGTCTCCCGGAATGGTGCCGTTCAGCCTTCCGCCGATCGCCTTACCCGCGATGCCCAACAACCCCACCAGTTTGGACTCGATGAACGGATAACCATCCTCGACCACCAGCACTTCCTCACAATGATCGACGAGTTCCCGGATCAGTCGGACGGGCAGAGGATAGGTGCTGACTTTGAGCAATGAATACGACTTGTCCTCGCCGAGTGCCTCGCGGACGTAGTTCCACGCCGCGCCCGAAGCGACAATTCCCCTTCGCGGGCCGAGGGTCAGTTGGTTGTGTCGCGATGCCTCGGAGTACCCCCGAAGGTCACTCTGCAAGTCGATCAGTCGCTTGTTGCGCCGCCGGGCGTTGACCGGGAGCAGCGTCCAGTTCCGCGGGTCGCCCCGCCGCGGCCGCCCGTTTAGCGAGTCCCCTGGACGGCGGTGGACGATGGACCGGCTGTGCGACAATCGCGTGACCAGCCGCACGACCACCGGAAGTTCCACCTTCTCTGAATACGCGAAGGCCTCCCTGACCATGTCGTACGCTTCCTGCTGGTTCGACGGCTCAAGGAGCGGAAGCCGGGCAAAGTCAGCGTAGTACCGGGTGTCCTGCTCGTTCTGGGATGAGTGCATTCCGGGATCGTCGGCCACCACCAGCACCAGTCCCCCCACCACGCCGGTCAGCGCTGAACTCATGAAAGGATCGGCCGCGACATTCAACCCGACGTGCTTCATCGCCGCCAGGCAGCGCTGCCCCACAAAAGACATGCCCATCGCCTCTTCGTAGGCGACCTTTTCATTGGCCGACCAAGCCGTGGCGATGCCCCTGTCGGGATCAGCCCATCGGCGAACCGACTCCAGGATCTCCGTCGCCGGCGTGCCCGGATACGAAAACACCCCCCCGATGCCCGCATCGAGGGCCGCGAGCGCGACGGCCTCATCGCCCATCAACAGCTCAGCCATATGGCGTCCTTTTCTCGTCGACTCGGCTGGCGCGGAAAGAGGGCGCATGCGCCTTTCGCCCTTGCCAGCCGCGTTAGTCGGGGCCTCTCCGACCGCACCCCACGCCTGAGTCGTAGCAACTTGCGTGCCAACCGAACCGGCGGACCGACCGAGAACCGTTCCAGTCGATGGCCGTTTTCTCGGCGGCAATCCGCCGCCCTTGCCGGCCAGTTTGACCAGAATTGATCCACCCGAAAACGAAGGAGGTCGCGCCGATCCAGGTTCGACCGGCGCGACCTCGTGAAAATCCGAGAGTCTGTTGGGCTACTGCTCGATGTCGTGCAGATCCTCGGCGATCGAAGCCGCCGACTCCACGGTGAGTTCGAAGGCGTTTCCGATCCCATTGTGGCATCGCAAGCAGACGAAATCGACGGTCACGGCCGCGCGCCCCTCGCCGTCCTTCCGCACCGCGCTGCCGTCATCCGTGAAGAACTGCGTATAGTCCACGGCGCTCGCATTGATCCGGAAGATGTGCGTACGCGTATCGCCCATGCGCGCCGAATCGCCGATCACCGTCGAAGCGGCTGCAGCCGCGCTTTTCGTCGCGAACGTCATGTGGCAGCTCTCGCAACTGACGGCCTCCACGTAGTCTCCGCGCGTGAAGGTCTTGCCCTCGTGGATCGCCATGTTCTGATCGTCATGACAGGCCGTACATTCATTTCGGATCGCGCTTTCGCGGGCATAGTTCGCTGAAACGTGCGGGTCGTGGCACGTCGTGCAGTTCAACCCCGCGTGCCCGCCGCTGGCAAGCAACTCCGGCCACTGCTCGTGATGCTTGATGAACCCGCCCGACGATTCGATCACGTTGGGATCGGCGCCTCGGGTGTGACACTTTCCACATGCGGTTGCGCTTACGTCAACGAACAGGTCGCGTGCCGACGTGTTCCCGACGTGATTGGACCCCGGACCGTGACAGGCTTCGCACTGAACGCCGGGTTCCTCCCAGGTGCCGATGAACCCCGGTCGGTTCTCCTCAAACACAGGAAAGTCCTCGTCCTGGGCCTTCGCGCCGGTCGTGTGACACTCGAAGCAGGAAAAACCATACGGCTTGGGTTCGGTGGCCTCCGGCTCATACGCGACGAAGCCGGGTTCCGTTCCGTTCGCGGGGAACGACAGGTTCCACTGCGTGGCGACGCCGGTGAGTCCCGTCGTCAGCACGTACCCCTCGTTGTCGATATACCGAGCCTTGCGGGTGTAACCTCCGATCACGTACGAAACATCCTCCCAAGTGAACCCCTCAGGAGGGTTGGGGACGCCGGCCCGCGTTCCTTCCTCCGGGAACGTCGGAGGATTTCCCTCGACGCGCGTCAACTTGTGGCCGTGTCCATGCACGACGTGAGTTGCAGCCGTCTCGGCATGACATGTCGCGCAGGCAGCCGAGCCGAGGTAGGACGCGCTCTTGTTCGTAGAGTCGGTCGTGTTGTTG
>JBBTCJ010000127.1:0-8745 GCA_038043285.1 Planctomycetota bacterium
TATGCCACAGGATGCAGCCTTTATCTATCCCCTCGGTGAGAAATCCGGGCTAGCGTGAAATGGTTTTTGCGCCGCCGCGAGGTTCATCTGCGACGATCGCCGGGAGCGGTGCCTCTTCCTATCAGAGCTGCGCCCGTCAGGAAGCCGCACGCATCATGTCTTCCTCAGGTGTATTCGCGCCGTCCGAACGGTCGTCCCTTTCCCCGTTCTTATACCCTTCCCCGTTTCCCATTCGCGCACCAAGACTGCAGGACCATTCCCAACGCAATCGCGAGATGATCGCGCTACAGTCGTTTACGCCGCCACTGAACCCAGGCGCGCCTCCAGCGACTCGAGCTTCGCCCGAAGGTTCTCCAACGCGGCCCGATACTCCCTCGACCGCGTGTGATGAATCTCCGGACCCAGCTCCTTGATCCGCTCGTGCACCAGATTGCACACCGCCTGCAGTTCCTCGGATGTGAGTTCGATCAACATGATCGCTCCTCCTACTCGAAATGGGCAGCCCCAACGCCGCCGCTATCAATTATAGGCACGCGGTCAGGCTCAAGACCACCTGGTCCCGGTTCTTGCAGGAATTCACCCATTGGCGAGCCGTGGGCTTCAGCCCGCACGGCGTCGCGGCCGCGTACGCCCCCAACGAGCCGCAGGCTCCCATCAGCATGTTCGAACGGCGAATGATAGGACGCCAGACGTCCGGAGTATCCCATCGGAAGCATCAGCCCCCAATCGACAATAGGCAATGGTCAAAACCAAACCTGCTCTACGCCTCCCCGACGACGAACACTCGATTCTTCCCCGCGCGCTTGGCCAATAATAACGCCTCGTCCGCCCGCGAAATCAGCTCTTCCATCGTCGTCGCGTCCCATGGGAACGTCGCCAACCCGCCGCTGATCGTGACCTTGCCCGGTCCGACCCCCGCCAGCCCCGGCAACCGAAGCGATTGCAACGCCTCCTTGAACCGGTCCAGCAGCGCCAGCGCCTCCTGCGGGTGCTTCGACCCCGCCGCACGCGGACCGGCGGGATCCCAAAACACCACCGCGAACTCGTCTCCGCCGTACCGCGTCACCACGTCCTGCTCCCGCGAATGCTTGCGGAACAGCGTCCCGATCGAGCGGATGATTTCGTCCCCCGCGTCGTGCCCGAAGGTGTCGTTGTAGGTCTTGAAATCGTCGATGTCGAACAGCAGCATCGTGACCTGCAACCGCTCCGCCGAAGCCTGCCGGAGAATCTGCGTCAGCCGCTCATGCAGGCCGCGACGGTTAAGAAGTCCGCTGCACTCGTCGGTCATCGCCAGCCGCCGCCAACGCCGATGCTGTATCGCCGCCGACAGGATCCGCCCGAACACCTCGGCGTATCGCGAGAGCTTCAGCGCGTCGCCCGGCGAGTAGGCCCCGTCCGCGCGGGACGCAAGATTCAGTTGACCGAGGACTTCGCCCCGACGGCCACGAACCGCCGCCGACAACGCCGGCCCCCCTACCTCGACGCCGCTCCGCGCCATCGCCCCCTCCACCACCACGCTCGCTCCCGATGCGTTCATGGCTAACCGCAGCAACGCCGCCAATCGAGATAGCAACGCCTTCGGCGGATCGTCCAACGCCGCGATCGCCGAACCCAACTGCTCCAACTCGACCAGCGAGGCCGTCGGTGCGAAATCGCGCCCCGGCGCGCCAACTTCCGCCGCCGGACGTGCATACCCGATCGCCCGATCCAGCTCCGCCGCGCCAACCGGTGCGACCAGATACTCGTTCGCTCCGCCTTCCGTCGCCCCGCGTGCGAATGGCTCCCACTCCGGCGGACAGCACAGCACGATCCTCGCATCTTCGCCCGCCGCCTCGCGCAATCCTTCCACGGCCGGGTTGATTCGCTCCAGCGGACCATCGACGAACGCCACCACCGCCTCCGCTCCGCGCCGCGCGACCTCCGCGATCCCCGATAGATACGTCTCCCGCTGAACGCACGACCACTCCGGGTAGCGCGTGGACACATCCGCCGCGCCCGGACCGAAGATCCGATCCGCCGGGCCTACGAGCACCAGCCGCGAACCGACCGGCGAGTCGACGGATTCCATTCCGCCCGTCCTCATCGCAACTCCTCCTCGCCCGGGCGAAGCTCGATATCGCCTTCATCGCCCAGCAGTCCCTCCCGCTCCTCCGGCACAAATGCGGAGAAGTCATTCCCCAGCAGCGCCTCCAACTCCTCGTCGGTCAGCAACGGTTCCTGCAATCGGGGTTCCGATGGCGTTCCGCTCGCCGCGGCGCGCGCCGGCTCCGTCCGCGACGGGACGTCCGACGCCGGGCTGGAAGAACCGGTCTGCAAAGTGCCCGGCGGCGAACTCAAAAAAGTAGTCAACGACGGGTCCGACGATGGGATGGGCAACGTAGGAATGCTGGACGATGCGCCCGGACTATCGCTTCCGTTCGATCCGCCCGACGACGGTCCCTTGCGGGGGGGCTGGTTCCCGTATCGAAGCCAGGGAACGCGAATCGGCCGACTCGCCTCGTCGTGGGACGCTGACTCTGAATCGCCTTCCTCGTCAACCCTAACCTCCGACCCTTCGTTCTCTGAAACGCTTGGGCGCAACTCCCGCTCCCCCTCTGAAACGGCTTCGCGCAACTCCCTCTCCTCTTGAGAGAATGCGGCAAGGCGAGGGGGTTTGGTCTTCAAACCCTCTCCCCCGTTCTCTGGGGAGCGGGCGGGGTGAGGGGGTTCGTCTTCAACTCCTCTCCCCCGTCCTCGGGGGAGCGGGCAGGGTGAGGGGGCTTCTTCCGTAGCCTTCGGTTCACCTCTTTCCGTTTCGACCTCGATGCGTCGCAGCACATCCTCCGTCAGCGTTCCTTCCGCGCCGGCTTGAATCGCCTCATTCAAGAGGCTCGCCGAGTTCGCTCCGCCGTAGACATACGTCGCGACATCGGGGCGGTTCCGCGCCGCCAGCCGAAAGAACTCGAACTCAGCCGGCAGCAAACGATCGACGCGGACGATCGCATGACGAAATCCCGCCCCGGTCGGCTTCAACAGACGCGCCAATCCCACATAGGCGTTGTCAACCAAGTCAATCCACGTTCGATTGGCTTCCAGAAATCCGCAGACTCCGACGGAGAGATGGGCCAAGTCGCCGGGCGGCGCGGCTGCGGAATCGATCCACAGGATCAAAGGCGACGGATTGTTGCTCGAATTGGACACGTCGGCTTCACCGTCCGGCAAACGAACCTAACCGGCCTCCCCCAGGAAACTCTAGCAAACCCAACGCGGCCGAGCAAGAAAAACCCGCCTTTCGGGCGTTTCGCCGGATCCGTACCGCGCGTGCCGACCAGCGGCCCGAGTCGGTCGCCTGTAAGACCGCTCCATGACTGTCGCGGTTCGGATCAAACCGCTGACCGCCTTTTATCCGTACCGCGCCCGTCAAAAGCAAAGGGCCGGCGAAATGCCGGCCCCGAAATGCCATTCGACTGCCAGGAACCTCGTCGCCCTCCGCCCCAACGGAGGGCGGGTCATTCCGAGCTACGATCGCAGCCGCAATTTCCCCCGGCCAAGGCTTCGAAAGGTCATCAACCCTAGAAACGTGATCAAACCAAACGCCGATCCCGGCGTGCATCCGCAACCCGAACCACACGCGCGATTGTCGTTGCGACACCTGTCCACGCGGATGGTGGCGTTGACGAAGCCCTCGCCCACCACCGCACCCGCGTCGTCCGTCAACGTCGCGGTGATGACGCACTCAACGTCCCGATTCACCGCCTGCGGCGTGTAGATGCCGCCGCTGAACGACCCGCCGCACGTCGTCGACCAGTGCAAGTCGGGGCTGTCCGTGACGTCCTCGGTGCTTCCATCATCCCGCACGGCCAGCACATTGAACTCCGCCCCAAGCCACTCGCTGATGCTCAGCGACCCGCCATCGACCCGCACAATATCCAGCACGTCCGATCCGGGCGCGTCCTGCCCGGTCGGCGGATCTTCGGTTTGACCGTCGCCGGCGGGAGGATCCTCGCCCGCAACGCCGCCCTCGGGTTCGCATGCGTCGCCGATGCCGTCGGCGTCGGCGTCGACCTGATCGGAGTTGGCGATACTCGGACAGTTGTCGCACACGTTGCCGACGTCGTCGCCGTCGGCGTCGGATTGATTCGGATTCGCCTTGTCGGGGCAGTTGTCAGCGGAGTTCGCAACGCCGTCATGGTCCCGATCGTCGTCGGTCGATGAGCCGTCGTTGGATCCTCCGGTCTCGATCAGCGCTGGATCTTCGCCCGGGGGAGGACTCACCCCGCCGCCACCGCCGCCGGTGTCGTTTCCGCCCGTTCCGGTTCCTCCACTGCCCGCGTCACCACCCGGGCTTGTGCCGCCGCCGCCGGTGTCGCCTCCGGGACTCGTGCCGCCGCCGGTGTCCGCAGGAGGCGGCGGAACGCACACGTCCTTGTCTTCGTCGCAGGCGTCGCCGCCGACACATGGCGCCTGGCCCTGCAGGCAAACGCCGTTGACGCACAACTCGGCCCCGTCACAGAAGTCGCCGTCATCGCACTCCAGGTGGATGATGCACGGAAGACACCGTTCGCCGGCCTCGTCGCAGACTTCGCCCGCGGCGCACGGTGAGCCGCTCGACTGACACGCGCCATTAACACACGCTTCGGGGCCGTCGCAGTAGGCGCCGTCCTCGCAATCCGAATCGACCAGACAGGGCACGCAAGCCGATCCCGCCTCGTCGCAGACGGTCCCCGGCGCGCACGGGCCAACTCCGCCGCGGCACGCTCCCTCAACGCAACTCTCCCCGCCGGTGCAGAACAACCCGTCGTCGCAATCGGCGTCGCCTACACACTCGAGGCAGGTTTTCCCTGCCTCGTCGCACAGCTTGATCGACCCGCACGGATTCTCGCCCGCGGCGCACGAACCCAGCCGGCAGGCTTCCGATCCGTTGCAAAAGACACCGTCGTCACACGCGGTGTCCGTGGCACATTCGTCGCACGTGCCCGTGGTCTCGTTACACGTCAACTCCTGCGCACAGGGGGCCGCGCCGCCCTGACACCGACCGCCGACGCACGCCTCGGCCCCGTTGCAGAACAATCCGTCGTCGCAATCGAGGTTCGCGTCGCACTCCTCGCACAGGTCGCCTTGTTCGTTACACACGTCCGTCGGATTGCAAGGGGAGCTGCCCGTCGTGCAAGCGTGTTGACTGCAACGCTCCACGCCGCTGCAGAACACCCCATCGTCGCATTGCTCGTCGGTCTGGCATTCGAAGCACGCGTCGCTGGGTTCGTCGCAGAGTTCACCCTCAGCACACGGCGCTGCCCCGGGCCTGCAATAGCCGTTGACGCACGCCTCGGACCCGTTACAGAACACCGCGTCGTCGCAGTCCGCGTCGCCAACGCACTCATGACCCACGTCGTCGCGGCACGGACCCAGATAATCCGCCGCGTGGTGCGCAAGATGCGCGTCCACGGCTGAGCGCGACAGCGCCAGCGTACGCACATGCGACGGATTCCCCGGCGGCGCGTGGCACACCACGAGAACCTCGTGCCTCCCCGGCGGCGGCGCCGTCGCCCTCGTCGCCGGCGGCACGACCCGCGCCAGCAGCATCAACGCGATTGCACAGATGCCCAAACGAACCGTTGCCGCCGCCGACCATGCCGGTCGGCGCGCGTCTCCTCTGTTCACTGACATGGCGCTTCTTCCCCCCCTAAGCGCGGCGCTGCCGCGCGGACTGCCCCAAGCGTTTGGATTCTAGGTCGAACCCGCGCCCCGATTCCACCGCGTTCCGCGCCCTCACGCCCTGCCTTGTGCAAGGTTCCATAAAAACGACGCGCGCCGGCCGCAACCGCACTTCATGCCTCGCGCGGCGCCACGCCCGCCGCAAGCCCGGCACTCGCTTATCGGGCACTCCCGACACGCTTCGTCTCCGCGCACGCCGCAACTCCTCGCGCCGCGTGCATTCGCCGACGCGCCAACTACAATGACGCCCGGCGGCGTGGAAGACGATTCGACTACGACGCGACGATGACCCGTGAAGATCGCGCTGGCACAACTCAACCCGATCGTCGGTGACGTGGAAGGCAACGCGCGGCTCATCGCGCAAGCGCTGGACCGCGCCCGCGACGCCCGCGCCGATCTGCTGGTCACCCCTGAATTGGCCGTCGTCGGCTATCCGCCCAAAGACCTCGTCCTCCACCGCGAATTCGTCGAAGCCAACGTGCAGGCCGTCCAGCGCATCGCCGCCTCGTGCCACGGCATCGCCGCCCTCGTGGGATACGTCCGGCCCGATCCCTCCGCGACCGGCAAGGGAGTTTTCAACGCCGCCGCGTTGTGCCGTGACGGACAAATCGAAGCTGCCTACGCCAAGACCTTGCTGCCGACCTACGACGTCTTTGACGAAGCCCGATACTTCAACCCCGGCGAGCACCCGCTGGTATTCACCGTCACCCTCGGCGGAACGTCCATCCGCGTCGGCGTCACCATCTGCGAAGACCTCTGGAACAACCGCCAATTCGACGGCCGGCGGGTCTACGCCGCCGATCCGATCGCCCGAAGCGTCGAGGCCGGCGCCGAACTCCTCGTTAACCTCTCCGCCTCCCCTTTCCGAGCGGAGATCGAAACCGACCGATTGCGGTTGTTCGGCGCGCAGGCACGAAACCACAACCTGCCCATCGCCTACGTCAACCAATGTGCCGGCCACGACGACCTGGTCTTCGACGGCGCCAGCATGGTCCTCGACCGCGCCGGCCGCATCGTCGCCCGCGCGAAGGCCTTCGAGGAAGACCTGCTGATCGTCGACCTGGAATGCCTACAAAAACCCCTCTCCCCCGTTTTCGGGGGAGAGGGTAGGGTGAGGGGGATTCCCAATGCACTCGAAGGGCCACCACATGGCACTTATGCAGACCCTCCTGCGGCCCGCATCGAACCCTATCCCGATCGGCTCGAAAGTGTTCGCGCCGCCCTGGTCCTGGGCATTCGCGACTATGTCCGAAAGTGCGGATTCTCCGACGTGTGCCTGGGCCTATCCGGGGGAATCGACTCGGCCCTCACCGCCGCCCTCGCCGTGGACGCCCTGGGGCGCGGTCACGTTCACGCGATCGCCCTCCCCTCTCGTTTCACCTCGCCGCAAAGCATCGAGGACGCTCGGCGCCTGGCCGACAACCTCGCCATCGACTTCCGAACCATCGCCATCGAATCCGCCCACGAGGCCTTCGAACGATCGCTGGCCGACGCCTTCACCGGACGCGCGCCCGACGCGACCGAAGAGAACCTCCAAGCCCGCATCCGCGGCAATCTCCTGATGGCCCTGTGCAACAAGTTTGGCTGGCTGCTGTTGAGCACGGGGAACAAGAGTGAATTGGCCGTCGGATACTGCACTCTCTACGGCGATATGTGCGGCGCGCTGGGCGTCCTCGGCGACGTATGGAAAACCACCGTCTATCAATTGGCTGAGCGGATCAACCGCGACGCCGGCCGCGAACTCATCCCCCGTCGAACGATCGAACGGGTTCCGACGGCCGAACTGCGCGAGAACCAGACCGACCAGGACACGCTGCCGCCCTACGACCTGCTTGACACCGTTCTCGAACGATACGTCGAGCGCGGCGACTCCGTGGAGCAGATCATCGGGCGGGGTTTCAAGCAGGAAGTCGTCGAATGGATCGCCCGGGCGGTTTACCGCGCTGAGTACAAGCGGAAGCAGGCCCCCGTCATCCTCAAGGTCAGCCGCCGCGCCTTCGGCGCCGGCTGGCGAGCGCCCATCGCCGCCGCAGGCCGATAGGGCGTTTCCCGTTTTGGCGTAGCGTCGCCCTTCAAGGACGGCGCGTCTTCTTTTGCGTTGCGGAAAACGCCGCGGATGACCCGCGACACCGCGAGGCGCGGACAAATGAAATGCCCTGGGAAGGGCTACGCTTCCGTCGGAGTCGGGGCGGATGCGAGCTTTAGTTGCGGGATCGAGGACGGTTGATCGTCGTCGAGCTTGGGAAGATCCTTCAACGAGGCCAATCCGAAGATCTCCAGGAACCGGTTGGTGGTTCCATACAAGAGGGGCCGGCCGATTTCCTCGGCGCGTCCGACGATGCGGACGAGGTCCATCTCCCGCAACCGCAACAGCATGTCGCCCGCGGCGACGCCGCGGATGGCCTCGATGTTGGCGCGGATCACGGGTTGTTTGTAGGCCACGACGGCCAGCGTTTCGAGGGCCGCCGAGGAAAGTCGGGAATCGGATCGGGCCTTGTGCAGCTTCTGAATCCAGGTGTGGTACGAAGGCAGCGTCAGCAGTTGATAGCCCTTGGCGATGGACTCCACGCGGAAGGACGCGCCGCAGCGCTGGTACCGTTCGTTGAGCGCCTCGACGTGACGTCGGACGTCGTTGGCGTCACCGACGCCGAGAATCTGCGCGATGCGCGAGCCGGGCAGAGGGTCGTCGGTGGACATCAGCAACGCCTCGACGATCGCCTCCGGGGTGACTTGGCCGTTGTGGCCGCCATCGTCAACCGGCGCGACGCAATCCATGTTGTCGGGAAGCTGTTGGACCATGAGCGCAAATGTTAACCGCGCGGCGCCGACTTTGACAGTCGAGACGCTCCGTTACTCCTTCCTCGGGTCCGGGACAGTTTAGGCGGGGCCGGGGCGTGTGTTCCGAACCGCAAGTGATCACGAGCGGTCCAGACTTGACCGCTCCATTCTGTCGCGGTTCTGATAAAAGACCGGGCCACTCCCTCGCGGTCGCGGTGCGGATGAAGGAAAGAAACCGCTCCATGCTGTCGCGGTTCTGATCGGCGCCTCACC
>JBBTCJ010000128.1:0-19740 GCA_038043285.1 Planctomycetota bacterium
TTTATGCCACAGGATGCAGCCTTTATCTATCCCCTCGGTGAGAAATCCGGGTTAGGACCAAGTCCCATCGACATTCCGCCGGGCAAGTCGCCCAAGGAGGTCTTGCAGCCAGGCCGCGGACATTCTCCTACCCGAGGACATGGAGCGGCTCGCCCGCACCATGAGCGAGCTGTTCATGGTTTGTGGGGCAGTTGGTCGCCGGATAAGCTCTCGGTCGTGTCCGCCAATCGCAGCATCGTCATGGATGGTCGCCCCGTCGCACAACGAATCCTTCATGCCGTTCGAGAGAAGGTCAACAGCCTGCGGAGCACGACAGCGGTCGTCCCCTGCCTGGCCACCATCCTTGTTGGGAACAACCACTCGGCAACCGCCTATGTGCGAGCGAAGCGCAAGCGCTGCGAGGAGGTCGGAGTCCGCTCTTGGACGATCGAACTTCCGGTCGGTACAACGACCGAGAGCGTGCTGGGCCGCGTTCGAGAGTTGGCTGCGGACCCTGCGGTTCACGCAATCCTCGTCCAACACCCCGTCCCCGCCCCCATCGACCGGCGAGCCGTCTTTGAGGCGATACCGCTGGCCAAGGACATCGACGCCGTCAGCTCGGCGGCGCTGGGTCGGGTGATCCTGGGCATGCCTGCCTACGCCCCGTGTACGCCGTTGGGAATCATGCGGCTCCTACGCGCGTACGACATCATGTTGGAGGGCATGGACGCCGTGGTCATCGGGCGAAGTCCGATCCTCGGCCGACCGATGGCGTCGATGCTTATCAATGCTCATGCAACGGTTACGCTTTGCCACTCGCACACGCGCGATCTGGCTTCCATCGTTCGCCGCGCCGACCTTGTGATCGCGGCGGTCGGTCGGCCCAGATTCATTCAGGGCGAATGGATCAAGCCGGGCGCTGTCGTCATCGATGCCGGATACAACGAAGGGAACGTCGGCGA
Source organism: Planctomycetota bacterium (assembly GCA_038043285.1). Classification (GTDB taxonomy): domain Bacteria; phylum Planctomycetota; class Phycisphaerae; order UBA1845; family UBA1845; genus JBBTCJ01. The sequence continues at coordinate 942 of JBBTCJ010000128.1, forward strand.
CGTGGACTTCGAGTCCGCGGCAGCCCGCGCGGGGTGGATCACGCCCGTTCCCGGAGGGGTCGGACCGATGACCATCGCCACGTTGATTGATCAGACGGTGGACGCGACGGCCGCACAGCTCGGAGTTCAACTCTGACGTCATCGCCCCGTCTCGATTGACTTTCAGCCTCGGTTCCCTACCCTGCCCCTCACGTACACTCGCAGGAAGGCGGGCCATCGATTTTCGCAGAGGCGATGCGCCTGGTTCAACATCCCATGAGCGACACGGTCACGATCGACAAGACTTACGACCCGCGAACGGTCGAAACGGACGTCTCCGCGCTATGGGAGTCCTCCGGCGCGTTTCGGGCAATTCCGGATGGGAGACCTCCTGAGCGCACGTTTACCATCGTCATTCCCCCGCCGAACGTCACCGGCGCGTTGCACCTCGGTCACGCGCTGAACAACACGCTGCAAGACATCCTGATCCGCTACCATCGCATGCGCGGGTTCAACACCCTATGGCAGCCGGGAACCGACCACGCCGGAATCGCCACGCAGGCGGTGGTGGAGCGGCGAATCCGGGAGCAGGAAGGCAAGTCGCGCCACGATCTGGGGCGCGACGAACTCGTCCGCTGCATCTGGCAGTGGAAGGACGAATACGAACGCCGAATCATCAGCCAACTCAAGCTCATGGGCTGCTCGTGCGACTGGGAGCGGAACCGCTTTACGCTCGACGAGGGTTTGGCTCGCGCCGTCCGGGAGATGTTCTTCAGATTGTTCCACGAGGGGCTGATTTTCCGCGGCAAGCGGCTGGTCAATTGGGACACCCAGTTGCAGACCGCGGTCGCTGACGACGAGGTGTATCACGAGACCGTTAAGGGGCATTTCTGGTATTTCAAGTACCCGGTGATTCCCAGCGAACTGCGGACTGCTCCCCTAGACGCGAAGTGTCAAGGGTCAGCCCGCGCGGGCGCTGGAAACCCAGAGCCTAAACACGTCCTGATCGCCACCACGCGACCCGAGACGATGCTCGGCGACACGGCCGTCGCCGTGCACCCGGACCCGGAAGGCTTCTTTGCAGCCGAGGAGGAGCGTCTGTCCGCCGAATCGTCCGCCGCTTCGGGCAAGGAACGCCCGGAACTTCAGATGAAACTTGAGGCATTGCGGACGAGGAAGGAATCCAGCCTTGCGGAACTCATTCAACTGCGAGACATGGCCCGTGAGGGGCGGAAGCTCCGCCTGCCGCTCGTCGAGCGCGTGATTTCGTTGATCTGCGACGAATGGGCGGATCCGACCAAGGGTACCGGATGCGTGAAGATCACGCCGGCGCATGATCCCAATGACTACGAAGTCGGGTTACGGCACAACCTGCCGATGATCAACGTCCTCACGCCCGACGGAAGAGTCGCACGAATCGTCGAGCCTGACGGGACGACGAATTACGCCAGTGCGAGCTACGAGGGTCTTACGTTTGCCGTGGAGGGTCGAAAGAAGGTTATCGCCGACCTCGAATCGCGCGGGCTACTGGACCGCGTTGAAGACTACGAGATCGAGCTCGGTCACAGCGACCGCAGCAAGTTGCCCATCGAACCATTCCTGTCCGACCAGTGGTTCGTGAAGACGGGCGACGTACCCGAACCGCGGGCCAAAGCCCGCGGTTCGGGACAGATACAGCTACCCGATGGGTCGCACACATCCGGACTGGCGCAAGCGGCGATCGACGCTGTGCAGGATGGGCGGATTAGCGTCTTCCCATCGCGGTACGCCAAGAGTTACCTCGACTGGCTCGGCGAAAAACGCGACTGGTGCATATCCCGACAGCTATGGTGGGGACACCGATTATCGGTATGGAGCCAACGGTTTGCTGAGAATGGCAGAGCCATTCAGATTGCGCGAGAAATCGGCAAATCCGAACATCAACTCAAGGCCCTGGCAATCCAAGCTCCACAACTGGATAACATGCAAGAATGGAATGAAAACATCGGACGGTGGACTCGCGAAGGAAGAATTGTCGCAACCATTCAGAAGCATGACTTTCAACTTCGGCAAGCGGGCGATGTGGCACAGTCGTTCAGCGTCAGGGAACCAGAGGAGCGAGATCGGGAGATTGTAGAGTACCTTGAATCGAAGGGGTTCGTCCAAGACCCAGATGTCCTCGACACCTGGTTCTCCTCCGCGTTGTGGCCGTTCAGCACGCTGGGCTGGCCGGAGGAGACGCCCGACCTGAAACAGTACTACCCGGGTTCCGTTCTGTGCACCTCGAGGGACATCATCACCAACTGGGTCGCGCGGATGGTCATGTTCGGGTTGTACGCCCTGGGCCGAATTCCGTTCGATCACGTTTACATCCACCCCAAGATCCTCGACGGCCGCGGCGAGACCATGAGCAAATCCAAGGGCAACGGCGTCGATCCGGTGGATATCATCCACACCCACGGCGCCGACGCCCTGCGGTACACGATGGCCGACATGACCACCGAGACGCAAGACATCCGTATGCCTGTCGAGTACGTTTGCCCCCATTGCGGCGAACTCACCGACCAGGGCGCGGCCCTCAAAAATGAGGAGCAATCGCGGAAATCGCGCGGGCAAAAACTCGACCGCAAGTTGCAACCCGCCGACTGCACGCGGGTGAAATGCGCCAACAAGGTGTGTGGCAAGGAGTTGGCCACGCAATGGGCGGATCAGGCCACGAAGGATCAAATGGCAGTCGCCCGCGAGACTTCAGATAAGTTCGACGTCGGTCGCAACTTCTGCAACAAGCTCTGGAACGCCGCACGCTTCGCGTTCCTGAACCTCAAGGGCGCCCCCTGCGATCGACTCGACGTCGCCACCCTGCCGCCCGAGGATCGCTGGATCCTCGCGCGACTGTCACAAACGATCCGTCGCTATCATGAAGCCCTTGCGGGTTATCAGTTCTCAGCCTCGGTCCGCGAACTCCGCGAGTTCTTTTGGGACGGTCTTTGCGACTGGTACATCGAGCTGACCAAGGCTCGATTGACCGGCGATGATCGCAACCCGCAAGGCGCGTGGCTTCGCGCGACCGCCAAGCAGATTCTCGCGTTTTGCATGGACCAGACGCTGCGCCTCTGGCACCCCACGATCCCCTTCCTCACCGAACGACTGTGGCGCCAACTCAACGAGGTCGCACCGCAACGAGGGCTGCCGGGGATCGTTGACTTGAATTGCGACGGGCTGCTGATTCGCGCCGAGTTTCCACCGCTGGAGGGGTATCCCTCCCTGGATGACCCGGCCATTCTGACGACCTTCGAGGGATTGCAGGACGCGGTTCGCGGCTTGCGCGACCTTCGCGCCAACACCAACGTCCCGCCGAAGGACAAAGTGCGGGCGACGATCGTCGTTCCGGAGCAGCATCTTGATTCGTTTCGCGCGGAAGCCCACGTCGTGCGGCACATGGTCAACATCGGCGAACTCGACGTCGTCGCCGAGGGCAAGCGCCCGCGCAACGCAGCCGGCCTCGCCATCAAGAGCCTGCGCATCTTCGTGCACGACGTCAGCGACGACCAGGCTGACCTGGCGCGGACACTCAAGAGCCTGGAAGCGTTACAGCAGCAGATCACCGGCAAGGAGGCGAAACTGGGCAACGAAAAGTTTGTCGCCAACGCCAAACCGGAGGTCGTCGAGGCTGAGCGTAAGCGGCTTGCGGAATTGCTGGCCCAGCAAACCCTTCTGCAAGCGCATCTGTCGGAATTGCGCGAGTAACGCGACTTTTCGTTTCCGTCCGCCGATCGGCGAACCGCGATGGAGGCATAGCCTGCGGAAGGTCGCCGCAAGCGGAACCGCGAGTGCCAACGAGCGGTCGGCTACCCACCAACGCGCGGAAGCAACTCGCCCGCTCCATTCTGTCGCGGTTCAGATCCGACCGCGGCTGCATAGTGGATCGTACCGCCACGCTGGTCGACCGGAACCGGAAGCGTCGAATGTTTGGCGTGCTAATCTTTCCTGACCGTGAAGTAAGTGACAGCCGCAGCTTCCTTGCCGGACTTGGCGTCGCGCACCGTGCCGCCGACCAGGTACTTTCCCGCTGGAAGCGGCGCGATCTCGCGCACCACGTCGCCGGTCGCCCAATTTCGGACGATGAAATCGTCGCCCGGCTTCAACAGGTTGTATTCCTTCCCGACGTTGAACGAGCCGGAACCCGACGATACGGCATACTGAACTTCGGCGCCCTCAGCCTCAACGGTCTTGATGAGATACTTGAACTCGTTGGGAGCTCCAAGCAGCGGACCATACGCCTCCACGCGGAAAGTCGGCGCCGGACGAACGGGTTCGTCGATGACCCACTGGATCTGCGGCTGACCGTCGCGATCGCCGAACTTCCCAGCTTTTCCGTCCACGTAAATCCACGCCGCCGGACGCTCCGGCTGGTCGAGCGTCGGCTGGCCCCGACCGGCCTTCGCCGTGGGGTTCTCTGTGGCGGACATCGTCGACTTGGCTGCCGACGCAGTCGTCGAGGAGAAGTTCGCCGCCGGCCCCGACGTGGTCTTGGAAGAAGGTCCGCTCTTGCCCGTGGTCTGGCAACCAGCCGCCGCAAACCCCGCCGCCAGCACTCCAGCCGTCAACCGACCCATGCGAATCATGCAACGTTCTCCGTTAGGTGAAGCTTGACGCCTCGACGCTACGGCGCCGGCACGGCCCTGTCAAGCCGAACAGGCGGGGTTCCGCCGCCGCAATTGGCCCACCCGTGCGACTCGGTTACAGTAGGCCCGCGTCAGGCGATGGCGTCGATTCCGGGCAGGGAGTCCAGGAACTGTCGGCCTCGCCGGTTTCGATCATCGACAGGTTGCAGGAATGACCTCCAAGGAAATCAGGCAACAGTTCCTAGACTTTTTCCGCACCAAGGCCCACGCGATCGTGGATTCCTCCCTGGTCGTCCCCTTCGACGATCCGACACTGATGTTTACCAATGCGGGCATGAACCAGTTCAAGGACGTGTTCCTGGGAACCGGTTCTCGCCCGTACACTCGGGCAGCGGACACCCAAAAGTGCATTCGTGCGGGCGGCAAGCACAACGACCTCGATGACGTCGGGCAAGACACCTATCACCACACCTTCTTTGAGATGCTGGGCAACTGGTCCTTCGGAGACTATTTCAAGAAGGAAGCCATCGGGTGGGCGTGGGAATTGCTCACCAAGGTCTGGGGCATCGACAAATCACGGCTTCATGCGACGTATTTTCAGGGTGACGCGGCCGAGGGCCTTGAACCTGACTCCGAAGCCGCCGAGCTTTGGCGGACGGTCACCGACATCGACCCGAGGCACATCCATCCTGGAAACAAGAAGGACAACTTCTGGGAGATGGGCGACACCGGGCCCTGCGGCCCGTGCAGCGAAATCAACATCGATCTGACGCCGGACAAGTCGGGCGCAAGCCTGGTCAACAAGGGTGACGCCCGCGTCATGGAGATCTGGAACCTCGTCTTCATCCAGTTCAACCGAAGCAACGACGGCCGTCTGACCCCCCTGCCCGCCAAGCACGTGGATACCGGGATGGGCTTCGAGCGCCTCTGCGCCGTGTTGCAGGGGATGCAACAGGGAAATCTCGGCAAGTTCAGCAATTACGACACCGACGTCTTCACGCCGATCTTCACGGCCATCCGCAAGCGCACCGGCGCACCGGAGTATCGCGGAACTTTGCCTGATCAGAGCCGCGACCGTGAAGGGGCGGTCGTCGCTTCTGATCAGAGCCGCGACCGTGAGGGAGCGGGGGCGCATGATCCGTACCGCGACCGTCAGGGAGCGGCCCAATCGTCAATCGACAATCGTCCATCGACAATCATGACGGACGTGGCCTACCGCGTCATCGCCGACCATCTGCGATGCCTCACCTTCGCGCTGACGGATGCGGCGATTCCAAGCAACGAAGGCCGCGGTTACGTCCTTCGCCGAATCCTCCGCCGCGCGGTTCGTTACGGTCGCCAGTACCTGAACGTGCACCAACCGTTCCTTTGCGACCTCGTTCCGGCGGTCGTGGATCACATGGCCGACGCGTTCCCCGAACTGCGCAATGCTCACAACGGGCGCAATGTCGAACGCATCGCCGAATTGATCCGCGACGAGGAGGCGTCGTTCCTCAAGACGCTCGATCGCGGTATCAAGTTGTTCGGCGAAGCCGCCGACTACGCCCGACGCCATCACCACGGCAAGATCAGCGGCGAAGATGCTTTTCGACTGCACGACACCTACGGCTTCCCCATCGACCTCACCGAACTGATGGCCGAAGAGAAGGGACTGACGATCGACATCGGCGAGTATGAGAGGTTAATGGAGAATGCACGACAGCTCGCACGAGTTTCGGTGGACATTGCGGATGCGGACCGGGAACAACGCGAAGCTAAGGCAATAGACGACTCGAAGAAACATGCCGCAGTAGACGACAGGCATAAGTACGACTCGGAATTGCGATGCAAGACTCAGATCATGGGTGGGGCATGGCAGGTCAGACTTGGTGACAATGCCGCCAATGAGGGACAGAAAGTGATCTTAAACCTCAAGCGAACTCCTTTCTACGCAGAACAAGGCGGACAGGTTTCAGACGTCGGCGAGGTTGTAACTCGAACCGGGACTGTAAAGATTACGCGCGTCGAACGTCACATTCATCCGCTTGGGTTCGCTATCTTACATAGTGGCATCGTCATCAGCGGGAAAATTGTGGGTGCGGGCGAAGACTGTGAAGCAATCGTTTCGCGCACACATCGTATCCCCACCATGCAGAACCACACCGCTACGCACGTCCTCAACTGGTCCTTGCGCGAGGTGTTGGAAAGCGGAGGAAGTGGGAAGGTGGATCAGAAAGGCTCGCTGGTCGATCCCGAGAAAACCCGGTTCGATTTTTCACACAATAAGCCACTCACCGATGACGAACTCGACCGCATCGAAGCATTGTGCAAGAAGCAGATAGACCAAGCCTTGCCGGTGTACGCCGCCATGCGCGAGGAGAACTTCGTCGAGCAGAAGCAGGCCCGCGAGATTAACACGCTCCGAGCGGTCTTCGGCGAAAAGTATCCTGACAAGGTCCGCGTCGTCTCCATCGGGGTGCCGATCACCGAGGAAGACGCGCGAAATGCGGGCACGAAAGATTGGCTCCTCCGCTCGCCGAACAATCCCGAATGGATGAAATACTCGGTCGAGTTCTGCGGCGGGACGCACGTGAAAAACACCTCGGAGATTGAGGCCTTCGCTCTGGTCAGCGAGGAAGGCGTGGCCAAGGGCGTTCGCCGCCTCGTGGGCATCTCCGGCGATGCCGCCAAGCGGGCTGAATCCCTCGGCGCCGAACTCCTCGCGGAAGCGGATCAGTTGCGCCAGGCGTGGAGCCGGGCTTCTTCACCTGAGCCGCGGGCTTCAGCTCGCGCGGAGGATGCGCCTGATCAGAGCCGCGACCGTGAGGGAGCGGACCTCTCCGTTTGTTTGGGCGCTTTCCAACGACGCTTGGCGGATGCGGTCATTCCTCTTCGGGTCCGTCGACAGATTCAAGCGATCCTGGCGGACCTACAGAAGGTCGCCAAGACGCACGAGAAGCAAGCGGCGGCCTCAAGCGGCGAGGCAGTTATGGAGGCTGTCGCGAGGCTGTTGTCATCCGCGACGATCCTCGGCGGCGTGACGATTGTCATCGGCGAGGTCCCCCCCGCCTCCGCCGACGCCCTTCGCGGCGCGATTGACTGGATTCGCAACAAGACGGATGCTTCCGCCGTCCTGCTCGGCTGCGTGACCGAGGGTAAGGTCACGCTGATCGCGGGGATGAGCAAAGCCGTCGTCGATCGCGGCGTCAAAGCCGGCGACCTCATTAAGGAAATCTCTCCGGTCGTGGGCGGCAAGGGCGGCGGAAGACCCGACTTGGCCCAGGGCGGCGGACCGGACAGCGGTGGATTGCATCGGGCGATCGAGTCAGCCGGTGAGTGGTTTCGGACGCGGGTCGGGTAGGATCGGCCCGGCCAGCCCGTTGTTGAATTGCGCTTGGTGGGCGGTGCCCACCGTACAGTCCGGACCCTGAGCGCGAACTTGCGGCCGATCGGTCGTGCGTGAGGAACGAACATGTCAGCAACCCGGCGTGACTTTATGAGGACAGCGATGGCCACCGCAGCCGCTGGGGTCGCGATGCTACGCGACGACGCGCTCCAGCGCGTCCAAGCCGCGGTCGCCGACGTGGGGAGCGCAACACCCGAACAGCTCGCGGGCAACGAGGACTTCTGGCTCCACATTCAAGGCGCCTACGACGTCGATCGGTCGTTGATCAACCTCAACAACGGCGGCGTCGCACCGGCACCGCGAGTGGTGCTGAACGCCATGCATAGCCACGTGGAGTTCACGAATCACCTGCCGCCGCGACATCTTTGGGACGTGCTCGACAAGCAACTCGAACCGGTTCGCAAACGTTTGGCGGAGGCCTTCGGTTGCGACAAGGAAGAGCTGGCCATCGTCCGCAACGCCAGCGAAGCCCTCGAGACCTGCCTCTTCGGCATCGACCTCAACCCCGGCGATGAAATCCTCACCACCAGTCACGATTACCCGCGGATGATGAACACGCTCAGACAGCGCGTCCGCCGCGACGGCGTGGCGCTCAAGACCTTCAACATCCCCACTCCGCCGAAGGATCCGTCGGAACTCTATGATCTTTTCGCCAAGAACATCACCGACAAGACGCGGGTCATCCTGGTCTGCCACATTACCAACCTTACCGGCCAGATCTTCCCGGTGAAGCGAATCGTGGAGCTTGGCCGATCGCGCGGCATCGAGGTCATCGTTGACGGCGCCCACGCTTTCGCCCACTTCCCCTTCAAACATGCGGACCTCGATTGCGACTACTACGGGACGAGCCTGCACAAATGGCTCAGCGCTCCGATCGGCACGGGGTTCCTCTTTGTGCGCAAATCCAAGATCGAGAAGCTTTGGCCGCTGATGGCCCCGCCGGAGGAAAAGCTCAACGACATCCGCAAGTTCGAGGAAATCGGCACGCACCCTACCGCCCCCTTTCTAGCGATCGCGGAGGCCCTCACGCTCTACGAGTGCATCGGTCCGGAGCGGAAGGCTGCCCGCCTGCGCCACCTTCGTGACCTCTGGGCTAGGCCGCTGATCGGCGAGAAAGGCGTGGTTTTCTACAGCAGCTTCGACCCCGCGCAATCCTGTGGTATCTGCAACGTGGGCATCGAGGGGATCAAGGCCGGCGACTTGACCAAGCACCTGTTCGACAAGCATCGCATTTTCGTGACGCCCATCGAACACGAGCACGTCAACGGCATCCGCGTCACGCCGAACACCTATACGACGATTCAGGAAGTCCGGCGATTCGCCGAAGCCATTGAGGATGTAGTTCAGAAGGGCCTTCCAAGCTGAACTTCGAACGGCGATGCGTAAACGCGCGAGAAGACGCCACGAATCCGCTGAGTTTGGAAAGCACCCTGGGGCCGTCATTCTGCGCCACGCGGAGAACTTCAGGGCGGTCCTCCTCTTCGTCGCGTCGCTGTTCATTCGCGGCGGGTTGTCCTGCCCATAAGAGGTCGCTGCGCCCACAAGGGACGACGCTACAGGAGCGCGGGGGAAGTTCTATCTCCGGGCATGGTCGCCATCCGCCCGGCGGGATAGAAGACCGAAAACCAACCCCAACACAGCCAGGACAAGTCCGATTCCGATCATACTCACGCCGGTGTTGGCCCGCCCATGTGCCGGATCGTCCGCCGCCGACAAGGCCGCGAGAAATCGGGTGGCACTCATGTCGTGCGGAATGACGTACAACGCAACCGCAATCAGCAGGAATCCGACGGCGCCAAGCTTCTGGCCCACCGACGCGCGGCGAACGCGACCCGGTTCACCGGCCAGCCGGCTGTGGTTGTATCCATAGGAGGCATACGCGGCCATGCCCAGCATCAGCCACCCCACGAACCGCCACCACGATGATGGCGGCAAATAATACATCAACCCCATGCAAGACGCGGCACCGAGTAGGGGCAGGAGAAACGGTCCCAGCGGCACGCGGAAGGGCCGATGGCGCTGCGGGTCTTTCAGACGCAACACCGGAATCCCGATGCAAACGAGTACGAAAGCAAAAAGTGTTCCGATGTTCGTCAGGTCCACCGTTGCATTGATGTTCGCCACTCCCGCGAGCAACCCCACCACGATGCCCGTCAGAATCGTCGTCACGTGCGGAGTGCGGAACCGCGGATGAACGCGGGTGAACACCTTCGGCAAAAGCCCGTCGCGGGCCATGGACATGAAGATTCGCGGCTGGCCGAGTTGGAACACCAGCAGGACGGCCGTGTGCGCAACCACCGATCCGAAGGCGACGATGGTGGTCGCCCACTTCGCCTGCGGGGCGACGTGATCCAGCGCCATGGTCAACGGCTCAGCCGTCTCCGTCGCCAGACGAGTTTTCAACTCTTCGTATGGAATCAGCCCCGTAAAGACCGCAGCCACGACGACGTAGATCACCGTACACACCACCAGCGAAGCGATGATCCCGATCGGCAGGTCGCGGGAGGGGTTCTTGGTTTCCTCGGCCACCGTGGACACGGCGTCGAACCCTATGTATGCGAAGAACACCACCGCCGCTCCGGCGAGCGTCCCGCCCCAACCCTGGGGTTGGAACGGCGTCCAATTCTGGGTCATCTCCGCCGGCGAAACAAAATAGAACGCCACCCCCACGAAGAACCCCAGCACGATGATCTTGATGATGACCATGACCGCGTTGAACCGCGCGGACTCGCGAATCCCCCAGACGAGGACCACGGTCAGGGCGGCCACAATTGCCGCCGCCAGGAAATTAAACGCGATGGGAACTCCGAACAGGTGCGGAGCGCTTTCCAACACCCCCGGTATCTGACGGGCGGTCCAATAATCCGTTGCCATCCAGCCCGGAACGTTGATCCCGAACCCGTCGTGCAGGAACGTCCGAAAATAATTCGACCAACTGATCGCCACCGATACGTTGCCGATTGCGTACTAGATCATCAAATCCCAACCGATGATCCATGCGATCAGCTCGCCCAGCGTGGCGTAGGCGTAGGTGTAGGCGGACCCCGAAATCGGCACCATCGAAGCGAATTCAGCGTAGCAAAGGGCAGTGAAGGCGCAGACGACGGCCGTGATGCAAAACGAAAGCGACAGGGAGGCGCCGGCACCCGGTCGAGCGGCGTCGCCCGCAGCCGCCGTGCCCACAGTGGCGAAGATTCCCGCCCCGATGATCGCTCCGATGCCCAAGAGGGTGACGTTCAGCGGGCCGAGCGTCCGCCGAAGCTGCGTCTGCGGTTGCTCCGCCGCAGCGAGGATGTCATTGAGGTTCTTGGTTCGAAACAACTGCGAAAGCATCGTCGTTGGTCCCCGCAATGGTGATCTCGGGGGTTCCGCCGACCGATCGGCGACCCGGCCCATGACGCGGGGGAACCCTAACGCAACCTGCAACGAGGAGCAAACCGTCCCGTGGCGACGCGGCGAACCAGACGAAGCCCCCTCCAGCGAGTCCGCACGTGTCGTTTCTTGTCACTCGATGCACAAAACCCTCACCTTGACACGAATAAGCGGTCGAATCCAGCGAAACAAGCTATAATCGTTACCGCGTCCGCGGTATCCGCGCCATGACCGTTGCGGCCGTGCGGACCGCATTGCAAGGAGGATCGTTCAACGTGTCGCACGCGGCCTCACAGCCCCAACCGCTTCGCCTGCGCCATGCCTTGATGGTGTTCGCCACCCCTCGGACCTTGTTCTCCCGCGTCGAGGACACCGGAGCGTACGGATGGGCGCTGGTCGTGCTGCTGGGCCTGGTCGTGCTCCTCGGATACGCCCACGTGCAGACCGGGCTGATTGACCGCGACGTGGACCTCCAGACCGAAACACAACTGGCGCAGCTCGAGGAGAAGCAGGCCAACCTATTGGACAGGGTCGCCCTGCGTGAAAGCATGGAGGGCATTCGCAAGCAAGCCGTCTTCACGAAGGTCATCACCCGGCTCGCCGTGATCGTGGCCGCCCCCGTGGAGATGCTCGCGTCTTTCCTGCTCATCTCGTCCGTGTTCTATGCGGTCGTCGCCTTGACCGGGCGGAAACCGGAGTATCACACGTTGATGTCCGTCTGCGTGTACGCGGGATTTGTAGAGTTGGCCGCAATCGTGCTCCAGCTTGCCATGATGGTCTACTACCAGACCACGAACGTCGACACGTCGCTTCAGGCGTTGGGTGGGGACAGCCTCCGGTTCCTCGGGGCGATCGATCCGTTCCGAATCTGGTTCTGGGTGCTGGTCTGTCTGGGGCTGATGACGACGCACCAGTTGGGCCGGCGATCGGCGATTGCAACCTGCGTCCTTCTGGGCGGCGTAGCCCTTGGGGTTCGGATCACCATGATCTATCTGGTCTCCGCCGGGGCGTGACGCGGACAGCGGAATGTGGCGCGCAGGCCGGACGAATGATCCGGCGAAGTGACGACTCGGGAGGATGGATTCCGATGAAAGGTGTTATCACGTTGGTGGTTCTGGCCGGCGTCAGTGCGGCGATCTTTGCCCTGGGAACGCTGCGTAAGGGGGCCGCCGACAAGTCACTGCTGCACGTCGCCGACGAAGTCCCCCTGACGGTCAACGTCGTCCAACCGGAACGCGAATCAATCACTCGCCTCGTCCAGGCGCCGGGCGACGTGGAGGCTGTCCTTGAAGTCGAAATCAGCTCCGAGATCGTCTCCAAGATCGAGGAAATGCCCGTGGAGGAAGGCCACCGCGTCCACAAGGGCGACTTGCTCTGTCGCCTTGATGATCGTCACCTCGTGGCCGAGATCGAGTCCGCCGAGGCGAGGATCTCGCAGATCAAGGCCATGATCGTGCAGGCCGACGCCGAACTCGAGAAGGCCGAGCGCGACCTGGCGCGCCAGGTCATGCTTTCAGAAAGCAGCGCGACTTCCGACCTGGAGCTTCGCGACTATCAAACGGTTCGCAATCGCCTGCGAGCGGTGCGCGATCAACGCCAGTACGAATTGGCCCAGGCCGACGCGGGTTTGAAGCGGATCAACGAGGATCTCGCCCGCACCATCATCCACTCGCCCATCGACGGCGTCATCTCCAAACTCAACGCCAAGCAGGGCGAGGTGGTGGTGACCGGAACCATGAACAACCCCGGAACGGTCATCATGTCGATCAGCGACCTGTCACACATGCAAGTTCGGGCGAAGATCGACGAGATTGACGTGCCGTCGGTGAAACCGGACCAGCCGGCCCGACTGTACTTGCAAGCCGACCAGGATCGTCCGGTTTTGGCGCGGGTGCTTCGCGTCGCCTCCAAGGGTTCCAAGCCCCTGGGCCGCGACGTGGTGACCTTCGAGACGCTCCTCGAAGTGCTTTCCGACGACCCGCGGATCAAACCCGGCATGACCGCCAACGTCGAAATCGAAGTCGCCAAGGAAGACAACGCCATCACCGTACCCGTGGAGGCGGTCGTCCACCGCATGAGGAAGGAACTCCCCGACAGCGTCCTCGAAGCGTTCGATCGCCGCCAGTCGGGCGTCGGTCTGTCGGATCGCGCCCGCCAGGCCCAGTACATCAAAGTCGTGTTCCTCAAGGACGGCGACGCCGCCAAGGTCCGCCTGGTTGAACCCGGCATCGCCGACACGCGCCGCGTTTCACTCTTGACCGGGGTGGAGGTCACCGACACGGTCATCGTCGGCCCCTACCGCAGCCTGGATCAACTCAAAGAGAACCGGAAGGTCGCGCTCGCCAAGGACGAAAAGGACAAGGAAGCCAAGCCCAAGGGCAGCCCAACCGAGGCCGCCGCCGAGAAGGAAAAACCGCAGAGCGGCAGCGACGAAGCCAAGACCGGCGACCACGAGAAGAAGTCCGAGGACGCTGAACGTCAGGCCGAGGAAGATCGTCAGCGAACGGCCTCCGCGAGCGACAAACCGTGACCGCAGAACACGAAAACAACGGACGCCCGCTCATCGAGCTGACGGAAATCGAGAAGATTTACCGCGTCGGCACGGAGCTGGTCCACGCCCTTCGCGGGGTCTCGCTTTCGATCGGCGAGAACGAGTATCTGGCGATCATGGGTCCCAGCGGTTCGGGCAAGAGCACGCTCATGAACATCCTGGGTTGCCTCGACGTCCCCACCAGCGGCAAGTACGAGCTTCGCGGGCAGGACGTCTCCAAGCTGTCCCAATCCAAGTTGGCCCGGATCCGCGGACGGCAGATCGGATTCGTCTTCCAGACATTCGAGTTGCTCCCCCGGACCACGGCCCTGAAGAACGTGCAACTTCCGCTGATGTACGCACAAGTACCGAATAAGCGCCAGCTTGCCGTCAGCGCCCTTCAACGGGTCGGACTGCTCGACCGGGCGGCGCATCGCCCGAATCAGCTTTCCGGCGGCCAAAAGCAACGCGTCGCCATCGCCCGTGCATTGGCCCAACAGCCCGACATCATCCTCGCCGACGAACCGACTGGGAACCTCGATAGCCGGACCGGCGACGAGATCATGGCCGTCTTCGATTCGCTCCACGCCGAGGGCCAGACGATCATTGTCGTCACCCACGAGGAGGACATCGCGGCGCGCTGCCGCCGGATCATCCGCCTGCGCGACGGGCTAATCGCCTCGGACGAGCGTCGCCACCCCGTTTCCAGCGTCCTTTCGCCAAGGCACGCTCCGGCGCGCGACCTGGTCAACGCAACATGATTCGCCCTGCCGCCAACTCGCTCCTCCGTCGTCTCGCTCGACGCGCCGGGGGCTTTGTCTCCCGCCACGCTCAGAACGTGGGGACCGCCTTGGTGCAAGTCTGGGCCAACAAGGGCCGCTCGATCCTGACCACGCTGGGAATCATCATCGCCGTGACTTCGACGATCACCGTGGTCGCCCTCGTCCAGGGGTTCGGCAACCACATGACCAAGATGGTCCGCGGGTACGGAACGCAGTTCATGGTCGTTCACCCGTGGGATCCGTCGGTACGCGACCGTCACGGCATCGGGCGGGTGAGCATGACCATTGACGACATCGAGGCCGTCCGTACCGAATGCCAGCACGTTCGGCGAATCACGCCGTTTGTGTTCACCGAGAATGCGGAAATCGCCTACGGCCCGGAGAAGGCCAAAGACATTCCTTGCCGCGGCGTCACCGAGGAATACCAGATCATCCGCAACTTCCCCGTCGACACTGGTCGATTCTTCGGGCCCATCGACGTCGAAAACGCCGCGCCGGTCATCGTATTGGGACGCTCGCTGCTCAAACACTTGCAGTGTGACGAATCCATCGTCGGTCGGTACGTGTTTCTGGACGGAGAGCGATTCCTCGTCGTCGGCCTGCTCCAGCCGAAAGGCAGCATGTTCGGCGAAGACCAGGACGAAACCGTGATGATTCCCTACAGCGTCGCGGTGAAGCTCTACCCCAACCTCCGGCGATCCATCCCCTTCCTTGTCGAGGCGTCCAGCGAGCAGGACCTTGAACAGGCGCAAGGCGAAATCGCGCGAGTGCTGCGTCGCCGACACGCCTTGAAAGCCGGTCAGCCGGATGACTTCCGCATCGATCGGCAGGACCAGGCCGTTCGCGAGTTCGAGAACATCCGCAACATCGCATCCGGCGTGCTCGCCGGCATCGTGAGCATCTCGCTTCTGGTCGGCGGAATCGGGATCATGAACATCATGCTGGTGTCGGTCACCGAGCGCACCCGCGAAATCGGATTGCGAAAGAGCATCGGGGGGCGGCGCCGCGACATCATGATGCAGTTCCTCACGGAGGCCGTCGTGCTCTGCACGTTGGGCGGCGCGGTCGGCGTCGTCCTGGGCTATGCCCTCTGCTACCTGGCGGCCTTGCACCCGCAAATGGTCGAAATATCCGTTCCCGCCTGGGCGGTGGCCCTGGCCCTGGTTTCCTCGGCCGGCGCCGGCGTGGTGTTCGGGATCATTCCGGCGTTCAAAGCCGCCATCCTGCATCCCATCGAGGCGCTGCGACATGAGTGATCGAATGTTCGGCGTAGGAGGGATGCGATGAGCGGCGGGGCGGCGACTGGGATTCCGCTGGTGTCGCGCGGGCCAATGCCCGCCGCCCGGAAATCCACGTCCGTCGGCTTCATTTGGTTGATCCTCGGCTTGCCGCTGCGCCTCGGAAACTGGTTAGGAAGGTCGGTCGAGCGCCATGCGCAGAACATCGCCGCCGCGTTCGTCCAGGTCTGGGCAAACAAGGCCCGCTCGCTGCTGACCACGCTGGGCATCATCATCGCCGTCACGTCAACGATCACTGTCGTGTCCTTCGTCGAAGGGTTCGGCGGCTACGTCACCAACATGCTCCGCGGTTTCGGGACGAACATGATGTTCGTCATCCCCTACGCTCCGGGCGGAATGCAGGGGCGAATGCTGGGTCGCGTGAGCATGGACATCGACGACGTTCGAGCCGTCGGCGCGCAGTGCGACAAGGTACGGCGCATCTCCCCCATGCTCTTCGCCGGCGTCACCGTCGAGTACGGACACGAGAAAGCGGAGAACGTCGAGCTTCAAGGCGCCACCGAGCAGTTTCAGACCGTTCGCAATTTCTTTGTGCAAAAGGGCCGCTTCTTCACGCCCATCGAAGTCGAAACCGGCGCCTACGTCTGCGTGGTCGGCGCCGACGTCTTGAAGACGCTCCAGGCCGACGATCGCGTCGTGGACGACCACTTGTTCATCAATCAGCTTCGCTTCCGCGTCATCGGCGTGCTGGAAAAGAAAGGCTCCATGTTCGGCGAGGCCCAGGACAACCTGGTCATCCTTCCCTTCACCACAACCCTTAAGATGTTCCCGTTTTTAACGACCTTCATGCCCTTCGTCGTAGAGGCCACCCGGGAGGAGGACGCCGAGGAGGCTTCGTTGCAGATCGCCCGCGTGCTCCGTACGCGGCACAACCTCCAACCGGGTGTTCCCAACGATTTTCGCGTCTTTCGTCAGGACGAGTTCCTTCGCGACTTTCAGCGGGTGAAGATGGTGGCCGGCAGCGTGCTCGCGGGCATCGTCGGAATCTCCCTGATCGTGGGCGGGGTCGGAATCATGAACATCATGCTCGTCTCGGTCACCGAACGGACGCGCGAGATCGGGCTGCGAAAGAGCATCGGCGGGCGGCGGCGCGACATTCTGGCCCAGTTCCTGACCGAGGCCGTCGTTCTCGCCACCCTCGGAGGAGTGATCGGCATCCTGCTGGGCTACGCGATCTGCGCCGTCGCTTCGCTGCATCCCTCCATGGTCGCGGTAAACGTGCCGGTGTGGGCGGTGCTGCTTGGGTTGAGCTTCTCCGCCTTCGTCGGCGTGGTCTTCGGGCTAATCCCGGCCTTCAAGGCTGCGATCCTGCACCCCATCGACGCGCTGCGACACGAATAGGGCTTACCCCGGTAGGCGTCAAACGCCGCCCGGAACGCAAAGGCAACTCGATCCGATCTGCACGTCGGACCGGGACCACACCGCGCGGAACCGTTTCTCAACGTCCTCAGCCTCGGCATGCGCCCCTCGCGCTCGCAGGCACTTGCTCAACCCCAGCAGTGACCACCCATTCTCTGGCCACTTGCGGAGGTCGTCCCGATAGACCTTCTCAGCCTCCTCATAGCGCTTCCCGGAGACCAGCATCGCCCCCAGCGCGTGCCGCACCGGCTGAATCCACTCCGGAGGCTCCATGTACTGAAGGCTGTCCTCAAATCGAATCGCCTCCTGAAGCTCCTTGACCGCTTCGTCAAGATTCCCTCGGCGGTAGGCGATCTCGCCGTTGAGCATGTGTTCGGCGATCCCGAAGACGCGCTGGGCCGGGTTGATGGCCATCATGGCGTCAGCGGAAACCTGCGCAGCCGCGCTGCGAAACTTCACGCGCTCCGCGTCCGCCTCCGCGACCTTGCCCTTCGCCGCAAACGCCACGCCCCGAGTGAAACGCCACAGCGCATTGGTGATCGGCCAATACGAAGGCGGCGCGGGTTCCTTCAACACTTCGTCCCATCGTCCGAATCGCGTCAGCACTTCGTAGGGGATGGCCATGGATGGATCAACCAGGGCCGCCTGCTTCTCGCCGTACTCGCGAGGGACGCCGGCCACGATGTCCCGCGCCGCCCGGAGCGCGGTTTCGCTGCGCCCCTCCATCATGGCCGCGAACGCCAACATGTGCTGATTGTGGGTCATGTACACGCGGTAAAAATCCTGCTTCGGCGAGATCTTCCGATAGGTCGCATCGGCGTGGATCGCCAGCTCGTTCTGCCGGGACGCCTTCGCCCACTGCCCGGTCAAGACGTCGATGTGCGACGGCATGTGCACAAGATGTCCGGCGCCGGGGACGGATTGGCGAATGCGGTCCGCGGCGGGAATCGCGCGCTCCGGATGTGCTGAGGCCTCCAATGCGTGAATGTTCAGGTGATTGGCCCCGGGATGCATTGGATCGACCCGCAGCACCTGCTCCAAGACCGCGACAATCTCCTCCGTGCCCGGTTGAGGCTTTCGGTCATGAGTCCACAGATCCCAGGGACGCAGGTCCATCATGGCTTCCGCAAACAGCGAGCCAATGTCCGGATCGTCGCGCTGCGCGTTCCAGGCGTCGCGCATCGCCGCGGCGTACGCCTCGTCAAGGGCCTTCCGATCCTCCGGCGCGGGATCGGCGTAACGCTTCTCCAACGCCGAAATCATCGCTCGCTCGGCGGGTTCGCCCCGATCCTTCAACGACACAGCCTTTTGCAGCGCCGCCCAGGCTGCTTTCGATCGCTCCGGCGTCATCTTGGGGTTGTTGATGTGCGGACCGTTGCACAACGCAATTCCCCAATAAGCCATCGCACAATTCGGATCCTGTCGGGTAGCCTCCTCAAACGAACGGATCGCCTCGTCGTGGTTGAAGGCATAGGCCCAGACCAACCCCT
>JBBTCJ010000129.1:0-4240 GCA_038043285.1 Planctomycetota bacterium
GCGACCGTGAGGGAGCGGTGTTTGTTGACCCTAAGAATAAGGTGTGTCCGACCACAAGTTATCGGGCCAACCTGGCCGAGAACCGCGTCTGATGCCGGGCGTCGGCGTCGCCTCGCTGCCCCGGATACTGACGGATGTACGGCTGTGCCGGCGAGAAAAAGCGGCTCGGCAACCCCAAGAATCGCCGAATCCCACTTCCCGGCGTCTCTGGAAGGCTCGACTAGAAACAGGAATGCGCTGAATCTGCTTCCCTTCCACCCCCATTTGTTGGTAGAATCGGGCGCTGTTTGCCGTCGCGACGGTTCCGCTCGTATCGTGCGCGGCAACAGGTGGGCGTCGGATAGGAGAAGGCGATGATTCGTAAATGCACCTTCGCGGTTGTCTTGGCGATGACGGCTTCTGCCCCGGCCCAGCAGTACGAAATCTCCCGGTACACCATCGACGGCGGTGGGGTCATGCGCAGCACCGGCGGTGCGTTCGAGCTTTCGGGCACCATCGGCCAACCCGACGCGGGCGCGATGACCGGCGGCGGCTTTGAGCTGACCGGCGGATTCTGGTTCGCTCTCGCTCCCACCGATTGCAACGAGGACGGCGGCGTCAACCTGTTCGACTTCGACACCTTCGAATCGTGTCTCTCCGGTCCCAGCGCTTCGATCGGCGGCACTCCGTGCCCCTGCTACGACGTGGACGGCGACAGCCACGTCACCCTCGCGGATTTCGCTTCGATGCAGATCGAATTCATTGGCCAATAAGAATCCTCGCTTTCGAATCGTCTCCCGCGGCGCCGTTGCCGTGCTGTGGCTGTTGCTTGGATTCCACTTCGCACGCCCCCTTGGCGCTCAAACCGCTTCGGCGATCGACGTCTCGTTGGGCCATGCTGCGCCGAGCGACGCAGGCCCGCAGCGCATCGTGGCCATGGGCCCCAACTCCGTCGAAGTGCTTTGCGCTCTGGGCGCTGGTGATCGCATCGTCGGCGTCAGCAAGTTCTGCGTTTTCCCACCGGAGTTGAAGAAGCTGCCCCGCGTCGGAGGGCAATTCGATCCCGATCTCGAGCGCATCGCCGCACTTCGACCCGACCTCGTGGTCACCCGTGGACAGAGCGATTCTATCCGCAGGCTTTGCGAGGTGCTGAAGGTTCCGGTGTACGACGACGAGACGGATTCCCTGCCCGGCGTGGAGAAATGCGCCATCGATCTCGGATTCCGCTTGCACCGCGAAGATCGGGCAATAGCCCTGGTCCGGACCTTTCGCCAAGAAATCGCCTCCATCCGCAAGGACTTCGAGCAGACCGCCCGACGTCGCGTGTTCCTGACCGTCGCACGACAGCCGGATCGCCTGGCCAACGTCCTCACCACGGGTAAGGGGACGTTCCTCGACGAGATGATCGACATCGCCGGCGGCGTAAACGTCTTCGGTCATCTGGACGCCCGCTATCCGCAAGTCAGCCCGGAGGCGATCCTGGCGCAGCAGCCGGAGGTCATCATCGAGCTGATGCCCGAACTGGAACCGTCCGCCGAACGCCAGGCTGCGATCCTGGCCCAATGGCGGCAACTCGGACCGCTCAACGCGGTTGCCGCCGGCAGGGTCTACGTGCTGACCGACGAGAACTGCCTGATCCCCTCCCCGCGGTTCACGGCGATCATCCGCAAGGTGGCGGCGCTCCTGCATCCCCCGGCGCCGGATCGACCATAGAAGGCGTTGAACCGCATGGGACGCGGGCCTCTCCGGTCCGTGTCTTCAGCGACACGACTTCGGCGCTGCCGGCGACCATCCTTGCTGGTCAACCGGTGCCTGGACGCTGCGCGGCGAGTCCGTGCTCAACAGGAAGTCCCGGAGTAGCGCCAGGATCCGCTGGTGGGCGTCCTCGACGACATAGTGCCCCGCGTCGGCGAACCGGTGAACCCTGGCGTCGGGGAACCGACGCATCCATTCCGCCAGGAAGGTGTCGTCGAAGCAGAAATCCTGCCCACCCCAGAACACGATCATGGGAAGGCCGCGTAGGTCGTTCAGGGACGACTCGATACGACTCAGCTCCCGATGACTCGCCTGCCTCGGCGAATGAGGAATGTCGCGGACGAACCGCAGGACCGCGACGCGATTCGCGTAACGATCGTAGGGAAGCAGATATCCGGCGGCGACGTCCTTGGTCATTCGCTCGTGCCGCTTGCAGGCCATTCGTATCGCCGCCCGCGCGAACAGGTTCAGTCCGCGCACCGCGACTTCGCCCACCATCGGCCAACCGCAGACGCGAATCCGCCGCGGCGTCCGCCCCCCGAGGAAGGCCGCCGTGTTGAACACCACAAGCCGGCGAACGCGCCGCACGTTCCGTGTCGCCCATCCGAAGGCGATCGCCCCGCCCCAGTCGTGCCCCGCGAGCGTCACTTCTTGAAGCCCCAGCGATTCGATCAACAACCCGAGGTTGTCAGCGTGTTTCGAGAGCGTGTACGGATACTTGGCCGGCTTGTCCGACAATCCGCAACCGACGTGATCGGGAACGATGACCCGGTAACGGTCGCACAGCCCCTTCACCAACTCACGGAAATAAAAGGACCAGGTTGGGTTTCCGTGAACGAAAACGATTGCCGGACCCGCGCCCTCGTCGATGTAGTGCATCCTCGCGCCGCCGACGTCGAGAAAATGCGAGTCGAACGGATAGAGATGACGGATGGATTCAAGCCGGGCGGCGTTGTAACTCACGAGTGCCTCAGCGTGACGGTGCGCGGCGATCGTCGGCGGGACGGCGGAGGGGACGCGGCCCGCGGCACTCGCTGACGATGGCGACCCGGATTGGAATGGCCACGATTCCCTGACCGTAGCCGCGAGCATCCGTGCCCCACGCGAGCTACCATTGCACGCCCAGCATCACGCAGCTCAGACCGCTTCCGATCCCCAGCATGGCGATCTTCTCGCCCGGCTGCGGCGGATCGCGTTCCAGGCCCATGGCCATCGTCAGCGGCAGAGATACCGAACCCACGTTGCCGAGGAACTCGAACGTCGAAAAGTCCCGCGCCGCATCGCGGTCGAGGATTTCGTACAGTCGATCGCGGTGCGCGGAGCCGACCTGATGCGTGTAAACGCGATCGATCGACCGGCCCGACCACTCCAGCGCACCGGTGAACTCCTTCCAGGTCTCCCTCGCCAACTCGCAGCCGCCCTCGAGCAGCATCTCCGAATCGGTGTTCATGCTCATGGCGGCGCCGTCGTCGAAACCGGTGTCGGCGCTTCCACGGCAGAGGTGGTTGTGCTCCGTGGCGGAGCGCACGACGCCCCCCAACAGACGATGGTCGGTCTCGGACGCCGAGGCGTGAGCCAGTACGACGGCCGCCGCCCCCGACCCGATGGTCAAGGAGGCAAACGCTCGCTTGAAGTCATTCCGCGTGAGCCGCGACCCCGCTTTGAGTAATTGATCGATCGTCGTCCGCACCAGCTGCCGGCTGCTTTCCCCCGCGACGATCAGTCCCCGCCTCACCTGGCCCAGTTCGATCATGTTGGCCAGCGAAGTAATGCCGTTGAGGAAGCCCAGGCAAGCGTTGGAGATGTCGTAGAGGACCGACGCCCTCGGCAAGGCAAGCTGATGATGGACGACCGAAGCGGTCGCCGGTTCAAGGCAATCCCGCGAGACCGACGTATGCAACAGGCACTCGATCTGCTCGGGAAGAACACCAGCCTGCTCCATCGCCCGCCGACCGGCCTTCGAGCTGCCGTCGCTGGGAAGCGAGTTTTCCTCCCAGAACCGCCGCTGCCGGATTCCGCTCATCAGTTCGAGCCGGCCCTCGTGCAGCCCAAAGCGCTTGTAAATCGGCGCCAATTCCCGCTCCAACTCCACGGAACTGACGACGTCCTCCGGGAGGACGTACCCGAACCCCTCGATATGTACGTGTCGGTATCGAAACACGCCCGCCGAGCCTCCGTCCAACTGTTTCTCGGCTCGACACAAGCCGCCGCCGGCCGAGCAACGCGATTCTCTTCGCGGAGGCAACGGTTGTCCACGCCGGGGGGCAAGGTGCCCCAGCCTCGCGCAGCGAGGGTAGGGGACGACGTTGAACGCATGGCGCCCCATCCGTACCGCGACCGTCAGGAAGCGGCCGTCGTTTCTTCCTCTTCTTCTTCTGTTCCTTCCATCCGTACCGCGACCGTCAGGGAGCGGCCGTCGTTTCTTTCCCTTCTTCTTCTTCTGTTCCTTCTATCCGTACCGCGACCGTCAGGAAGCGGCCGTCGTTTCTTCTTCCATCCGTACCGC
>JBBTCJ010000130.1:0-15559 GCA_038043285.1 Planctomycetota bacterium
TCGCGGTTCTGATAAAAGGCCGGGCCACTCCCTCACGGTCGCGGTACGGATGAAGAAAAGACACCGCTCCATGAAGAATCACGGACCCGAAGTTCCGTCACGGGACGGCCGCCGGGACGTGCCTCACGGTGTCGCAGAGGCGCGGCTGACTGCCTGCGCGTTCCGGGCGCGGAAGAGCACGGTGTTCACGTCCTGTGCTTCCCCGGCGGGCGCGTCGCCCGGCCTGTTGCCTCGCCCGTCGCTGAGGTGAAGTTCAACCGAATCATCCACCACCCCATAGTGCACCGAGTCATGAAATCCCAATGCATTGAACCTCTCCCACGAGCCTGGAGGGAACGCGTCCCGCAGGGCGGCAGGCCACGTCCCAGTGTCGATACGGAAGCGGCAAAGACGTGCAGCCGCGATCGCCGCCGAGCGAACACGGTCTACGCGTGTTCTGGCGGCCACGATTGGTCGAATGCTCGGCAACAGTGGGCGGAGCAGACGCAGAGCGGCGTCGAGATTCTCGCTGCCGGTCTGCCGGGTCTGCTTGACTTCGCTGTTCACGTTCTGGTCAAAGAGAAGGTCCAGGGCTTGAATCATGTCGGCCGCACCAAGCTCCTCCGCAAGGTCACGGTTCTGGGGCGTGAGCAATTCCAACTTACGATAGAGTCCGCCACTTGCGGCATCCAAGGCCTCTAGATTAATATGCCCTGGTTGTCCCGGCGTGGTTTCGCGCAGGGCCGCCTCCGCCAACTGCAACGTCTTCGTTCGCTCCTCGATCAATGCCGGCTCGAAGCGAGGAAGGCACGGATCGTCGAGAATCCAGGCGATGTACCCCTCGGTGCGCGATCCAAGTTCGTCGACTTGTGACAGGGTATCCAGAAGCATGCCATAGAATAGCTCCCGCAGCGCGATGGCTTGCGATTTATGAAACAACGTCGCACCGTCGCCGAGGTCCAGGGCCAGGGCCCGCGCGACCGTCAAACTTCGAAGGGACGATTCGTTACGAGATTCTTCAAAATGCAACAGCGCCCTCGCCAAGAAGGCCGAGCTTAGCAAACATGCCGAGTCGACACCGCGCGGTGATCGTTGCAGCGCCCATTCTGATTCGCCATAGTCGGTAGGAAACAAAAGTCGCCGGGCAACAAGTTGTGGCTCCAGGTTTTCCAGTTCCGGGTCGTGAAGGAGAACCCAGGCGGCCACGTCCTTGGCGACCAAGTCGGCAAGCCGCAACGAACCGAGCGGCGGCAGCCTGGGGAACTCGCGTAGGATTTCCTGGATTTGGTCGACGTCCAGCTCTGCCGCGGGGCGAGCCAACCGATGGATTGCCGCGGAGTCAGGGTACGAGGCCTCCAGTTCCGCCACCGTGTTCGTCAACCGTTGCAGGTCCGTGAGCCGGTTGAGCACGTACACCTGTCCTGCGCGGGTCATCGCGGCGCGGGCTTCGAGGGTGGCGCGGGCCGTCCTGGCCGAGGAATACAGGACCGTGACCGTAGCGCTGAACGCGACCAGCACCGTCAGTGTCACGGCCCCGGTCACCACCTGCCAACGGTAGTATCGGAGTGTTTTTCGCAGCACGTACCACGGGCTGTCCCGCTTGGCTTCGATCACCTCTCCGGCAAGGTAGCGCCGCAATTCTTCCATCAATGCCGCCGCCGATTGGTACCTCCGGTCGGGTTCCTTGCGCAGGGCTACAAGGGTGATCGTGTCCAGGTCGTCGTCGATCTCCGGCCGAATTCGCGATGGCGGTCGCGGGATAGCGAATCGAACCTGCTCCACGATGGTCTCGCGGGGCAGACCTTCGATGGCGTAGGGCAGCACGTCGGTGAGCATCTCGTACAGGATGATGCCCAGGGCGTAGACGTCGCTGCGCACGTCGACAGGTTGGTTGGCGGCATTCACCTGCTCGGGAGACGCATAGTGCCAGGTTCCGGCGAAGCTTCCGACTTGGGTCACCGCGGTCGCGCCAGGTTCGACGTCCGATACGACGCGCTTGGCCAACCCGAAATCCAGCACGTGCGGACGACCCTGCGGGTCTACGAGAATGTTGGAAGGCTTGAGGTCGCGGTGGATGACGCCCTGCCGGTGGGCGCAGGCAACCGCATCGCAGATCGGCAGAAACAGGGCGATCGTTTCCTCGACGCCCAGCGTCCGTTCAGCCAGATACACGTTCAGCGGTGCGCCGTCGATGAACTCCATGGCGAAGAAATCGCGGCCGCCGTCCCGACCACACTCGTAGACCGATGCAATGTTGGGGTGCTTCAACTGGGCCGCGACGCGAACCTCATTTTCAAAGCGCCGGCGCTCCCGCGACGTGGCGAACGCCCCTTCTCGAATCACCTTCAGGGCAACGGTCCTCGCGGTTCCGATCTGAACCGCCCGGTACACCACGCCCTGACCGCCGCTTCCGATCTCTTCCAGAATCTGAAATCCGCCGATCGTGGGGAGGGGAAAGGCTTGGCGGTCCAACGACGGCATAAACCGGCGGGTAGCCGGATCAAAAGGGGGGATTCCCGCCATGCCGCCGGCCTCGTACTTGGCGCGCTGGATGCGGGCGCCCACGTATTGCCAGTCGGCGAAGAACTCCGTCAATTCCTCGGCCAGATGGGGATACCGTCGGGTGAACTCATTGGGGTCCGGCGACTCGCCCCGTTCGACACCCTCGAAAAACTCCTCAAGGATATCGTCCAGGGAACGATCCCCCGTCGATGACCAGGAAGAGCTCATCCTTCCAAGCTCCGGCGCAAGAGCCTCGTGGCGCGGGCCAGGATCCGACAGGTCGCGCCCTTGGTCTTGCCCATGCGCCGCGCGACCTCTTCCAGGGGCAATTCCTCCAGTCGGTACAGGGTGATCACTTCGCGGTAGTGGCTGGGCAACGTCGCCAGCCGTTCGTGCAGGGTGGCCTGACGTTCGTGTCCTGCGGCGACGCTCGAAGGGCTTGGGCCGGAATGTGGCAGGGACGACTCACCGACGCCCGTTCCCGACGAGCCGGGTCGGCGGATACTCAGCGGCGCGGCGCCCTTTCCGTCGCCGGTCCGAAACGACTCCACGATGACCCGCCGGGCGGTCGTGGATGCCCACGAAACAAAGCGCGCGTCGTTGTCGAAGTGGCATCCCTCGGCCGCGGCGAGCGCTGCGGTCATCGTCTCCTGATACAAATCTTCGATCGTCGTGCGCTTGAGCACCGCCGGGCCGGTGCGCCGGGTGATGAATAATCGGATTTGCGCCCCGTGCCGAGCCAGCAGCGCCTCCACCGACGGCGCAGCCGCGGCAGCCTCCCTGTCCTGGACCATTAACGCGTCTCCCAATGCGGAGTGCCGTAAGCCGGCCAAGCCACCACCCAGTTTATCAAGCGGCCTCTCGACCTGCCAGCTTCTCAGCGATGCCGCGGATTTTCTTCAAGAATCCACAGATTGCGCGTACATGGACGACCCCTTTTTCCTATTGATTAGATAGGGAATTGCGAGCGGCTACCTGATGATTGTGCAAACGCACAAAGAAAGTGGAGTTCGGCGGCGATGTCGCGCTCGGCCAGGCCGCGCTTCCACGGTGCCCTCCGCTGAGGCCGTGAGCGGGTTTTCCATCTTCATTGTCGAGGATGACACCCCGCTTCGAAGGTCGCTGGAGCTTTTGGCCGAGGGGCTTGGCGTCCGCGTACGGGGATTCCCCTCGGCGGAAGATTTCCTCAAAACAGATTCTGACGGGCAAGTAGGGTGCCTTTTGACGGATGTCAATCTTCCTGGCGCAAGCGGCGTGGCGCTGATCGAGCACCTTCGCCGGAAGCAAGCGCCGATTGTCTCCATCGTATTGACCGGCTCGGAGGACTCGGACTTGGCTTTTCGCGCCGGCCGCGCCGGGGCGATCGCGTTCTTCAGAAAGCCGGCCGCGCCCGACCGACTGCGCGGGAGCCTCCAACGTTCCCTGGAACTCCTGCTGAAACATCACGGATCCCTGCGGCGGCGGCACGAAGTCGCGGAGCGGGCGGCACACCTCACGACCCGCGAGCGTAAAATTCTCCAACTCGTCGGCAGTGGTTCAAGGAACGGCACCATCGCGTCGAAACTGAAGATCAGCACCAAGACGGTCGGAGTCCACCGGACGCGGCTGATGCGCAAGGCTAACGCCGGATCGCAGGCGGGCCTGGCGCTATTCGCCCTGGAATTGGAGCGGCTGGAGTGGTTCATGGGTTTGACTCATCAGACGGCGTCCGCCCTTTGACCATCGCGGCGCCCACAACGTCGCGATCAAGGCACTACTTCCCGGCAGGATCCACGTGCGCGGCGGAGTCATGCGATCTGAGCATGAGGTAGAATCACGGTTACAACGGTGCCCTCGTTTGGGCTGCTCTCCAGATCGATGCGTCCGCCGTGGGCTTCGACGATGGACCGGCAGATGGCCAGCCCAAGCCCCGACCCATTGGCGGTGAGCGTTGCCAAGATTCCGGGGACGACGCTATGAGTGAGAATCCCTACCGTCGGCACCCATCTACCCGATTCCGCTCCTTCGGCTAGCCGTTCGGCTGGGATGATAACGCCTTCGATAGGGAGCACTAGCCCGTCGCGAGGCGCCCCAAAGGTGCGGAAACCTGGAATCTCCATCCCCGGCGCAGGAGGTAGATCAGCGTGCACAGGCCGACGAAGCCCAGGTCCATCCCACCCGCGAGAAACATGGATCGGGCGACTGCGCCGGTGCCGAACCCATAGCTGTGCAGCCCGATGCCCAGCACATAGTTCACCCCGACGTAGGTCATGATGATGAGCCAGAAGCACAGGATGCTCTTGACGGCGGTTGCGAAGCGCCCGCGGGCAAGCACCAAGACGCCCATTCCGCCGAGGGCTCCGACGAGGCCGAGAATCTTTCCACCCGTCAGCGGCGAGAGTTTCGGCGCGATGATCGCGAAGATCGCCGCGGCCATCGCCAAGGCAACGAAGCAGGCCCATGCGGGAATCTTCTCGGCGTCGATGCGCACGTGCAGAATGGTCAGGTAGCCGAGCAACGCGACGAGGGACCAGACTTCCTTGGGATCCCAGCCCCAGTATCGTCCCCAGGACGACGCGGCCCACATGCTGCCGGTGATGATTCCCGCGGTCAGCAAAATCGATCCGACGTGGACGTACCAGTAGTGCAGTCCGTCGACGGTGAGGGACAACTGGGTGCGGCGCGGGCTGAGGGACATGGCGATGAGTTGCACGTGGGCGACCAGCACCGCCAGCGCCAACACGGAATAGGAGACCATGATGATCGGCACGTGAATGGACATCCACACCGTGTCCAGCAGCACCGGTGCGATCGGACGGATAAACGAGTCGGTAGGAAGTACGTTGGCGAGAACCAGCGCCAGCGCGCCCATGCCGGAGGCGGTCAACGGGATGAGCCGGTCGCGGAAGGCAAGGATGGAGATGATCGCGAACGCCCCCATTCCCCAACTCAGAAAGAGCAGCGATTCGAACATGTTGGAGGCGGGAATCCGCCCGGCGATCTGCCAGCGGAGCGACAATCCGTAGGTCAGGACGCCGAACCCCGCCAGTAAACCGACGAAGGCCAGCGCGTCGAACCATCGACTGCGAACCGCGAGCGCGACGGCGGCCAGCACCACGCCGACGAGCATGACCTTCCAGGCGGTTCCGAATGGATGCAGCGCGTTGTAGTGCAATTCCGTCTGGATCACTTCCGGTGCGGGCCGAAACGCGGCGGGAAGAGCGGCTGTCACGGCGCTAAGGCGAGCCGAGGCCTCCGCGAACGCCTTCGCATCGTCGGCCAGAAAGGCCGTCTGGAGCGCATTCCAGGCGCCAGTTAGATCGGTTGTTCCGGCGCCCGGCGCGCCGACGGGTTTCCAGGCAGCCATGGCGTCGCCGGCATCGGGAATCCATCGAATCGCCTGGCCGCGAAAGATGGTGTCCAGCGTGACCAGTTTGTCATGAATGTCGGAGACCTTGGATTCCAGCGGGTCCATCTTTCGACCGCGTTCGATCCGCGACAACTGCTCCACCAGGGTGCGGATTCGTGGATGGCTGATGAGTTCCGCATAGGAGAAGGTCGTCTTGTCCGCCGTCAGTTCCAGTTCGCGGCGCAGCTCGGCATTGCCAATGGCGATCAACGGTTCCTTAGACCAGACCTCCGGGGCGAAGCTCCACGCCAGGAGCAGGAGGACCGAGTCGCGCCCGCCGAAGCGCTCGGACCCGGTGACGGACTTGACCAGGTCGCGGGCGACGGTGTCCAGCGGAGGCCAGCGTCCGTCATGCTGCGTCGCCACGCCGCGCAGGGCGGTCAGGTCGAGCGTCGAGGGAAGCGACGTCTCCTTGGTTTGACCCAGCGCCGAGGTCACGATGATCCAGGAACCGAGGACGATGGCACTCATGGGGAAACCTCCCGTCGCAAGGAAGCCGTGACTTCCGTCCGCCGCGCCGGGGAGACCGCCGGCGAAGCGGGCCGGGCGATGCCCGGAACGCTCTGCACGCAGTTCGATCCCGGCGAAAGCAGGCTGACCGGACGGCGACCGTTGGACTGAGGGGCGCGACCGCCGCTTTCCAGGGCTGCGCGGCGCCGGTGCTCGCCCATCCGAATCCCCAGAACCCACAGCATTCCGCCCATCAACCCGAAGTACCCGGCGAAGACGATCGGTTGGCCGGGGTCTTTCGACACGCTCAGCACGCTGGTGGCGCGCTCCTTGCCCATCTGATAGCTCGATTGATAGAAGGTGAATCCGCCGAAGGAGGTCGGATGATTCATGCTCACGACGCGCGCCTGGCTTCTGCCGCCGGACGGGTCGGCGATGGTAAGCTGACTCTCAAACGACCTCGGTCTCATGCCCCCCGGATAGTAGCCCAGGGTGAACTTGTTGAGCGTGACCGAAAACCCCAGCGGTATCCGACGTTCATCGTATGCGACCTCAAACGGCGTGCCGTCGATCGTGACGCGTTTGGTCTCGTGCTTGCGCACCCATTGTTCGCTGACGGCCGCGCCGGACACCATGCGAACCAACATCGCCGCTTCGCGCGGGTCGCGGACGGGGATCACCGGCTGGACCGTCTGTCGCGCCCTTGCGTGATCGAAGCTTCGTGAAACGGTCAACGCCATCCGCGGCCAGGGCGTTTCGACCGGCGAGCCGAGGGTGATCGACTGAACCGTCGCCGGTCCACCGGGCGGACTGAACCGCGCTAGGAGTTTCCCATCGAGCGTCGCAAAAATCTCCACCGGCGGCGACGACTCGGCGATCGCTCCCGTGGCGACGAACGTCATCTTGACTTCGTCGGCGCCCTGCGCGCCGTGCATGGAGCTGAAGTCCGGGAACTTGGCGAAGGCGATTTTCGTCTGCCTGCCGGAGGGACCGATGATCTCCGCGCGGATCGCGGGGTTGGCCGGCCGGTCGGACGCGTTGGTCAATTGATTGTCCGCCCCCACGGTCGCATGGGGGAAGTAATCCACCACCCGGACGGTGTACGCGGTGTCACCGAGCGGCGCGGGATGGTCGCGGCATCGCTCGATGGGCAGCTCGAAGGCTTGGCCCGCGACTTCGAGCTTGACCGTTCCGACCGAGGAGGCCGACTCTTGTTTCGGGGCCTCCAACCGGCGCTGCAATTCAGCCTCGTCGGCGACCACGGTCAAAGCGACCGCCAGGCGCCCGAGGTTTCGCGGCTCCCCGTCGAAGATCCATTGCGGCGTCATCTCGCCCATGCCCGACAGTGACACCTCGGCGGCATGCCGCGCAAGCGGCGCGTCGTTGACCACCTCGCTGACGGCTTCCGCGTCGGGAAGATATCGCAGCACCTCGGCCCGCACCTGACCGACCGTAGGCCCGTCCACCCCGGGCCCATCCACCGCCGTGGTCGGCCCAAAGACCGACCGTGCAAGCCCGGCGAACGAAGACTCTTTGGTCGCGAGGTTCGTAAGCGTCAGCGTCTCTTCCGAAACGCTCAGCTCGTTGGCGGTCTGCCCTTCGACGATCGACATCTGTCCGTCGATGCCCGCGGTCCGCGTGACCAGCGCGCCGCCCAGAATGAGAATCAGCGAGAGATGCGTCAGGGCGAACGCGTACTTGGACCTCGGCAGCGGCAGGCGGACCAGCACCGCCGTCCCCACGTTCATGCAGAACAACCACAGCAACACGGTGAACCACGTGGATGAATAAAACGACGCCAGCGCCTGCTCCGTCCCGTGCATCGACTCGTACACCGTCGCACAGGCCAGCGACACCAACATCAACGCCAGCAGCACCGCTGCAAACCAGAGCGTCGCAATGGGGCGGAAGATGCGGAAGAACCCGTAGGTTGCTGGAGCGTGCATGAGCACCCGTCCTTTCGGCTGACGGCCCGACGTTCGAAGATCAACCTGAACGCCCGGCCCCGACCCTCGCCGCGTGGTTCGCGGCGTTGTGGGGCAACGCCCGTTTTCGGGCCTGCCCAGGGGACGTAACTGCACGTTGCGTACCAGAAACGATGCACCGAGGATCCCACGCCGCAGGAACAGGTTGCGCCGGCGTTTCTGGCCAACAGCCGGGGATCGGGGTACAATAATTAAGGCCGGGCCGATGAGTCACCGTGAGCATGATCGAAGAGACCAAGCGGGGAAAATTGCTCTCATTGAAAGCCGGTGAAGCGGCGGAGATCGCGTCCATCGAAGCCGCCCCAGCCACCGCCAAACGCCTTGCGGACATGGGCTTCGTCCGCGGCGCTGTCGTGCGGATGATTCGCCCGGGACGACCCTGCCGTGTCCGCATTGGAGCGACTTGCGTGGGTCTGGGTCGCGCCTTGCAGGAGTCGATCCTGTTGATGAATCAAGTTACCGTCGGGTAGACGCCTTCCGCCGCCATGCCAACCTCGCTCCCCGTTCATACCCCGACGCGAACCAGGACCATCGCCCTGGTCGGCAATCCCAACACCGGCAAGAGCACGTTGTTCAATGCCCTGACCGGCTTCCGGCAGCGCGTCGGCAACTACCCCGGCGTCACCGTCGAACGACGTTCCGGAACGCTTCGGACCACCAACCCCGGTCCGCCGGTGGAGGTTCTTGACCTGCCGGGGACGTACAGTCTGGCGGTCCACCAGGCGGACGAGGCCATCGTCCTCGACGTCCTTCTGGGACATCACGACAACACCCCGCCGGACGTGATCGTGTGCGTTCTGGACGCAGCCAATCTGCAACGCAACCTGTTTCTGACCACGCAGGTGTTGGAGCTGGATCGACCGGTCGTCATCGCGTTGAACATGTACGACGTCGCCGAAGAATTGGGAATCGCCATCAACCTCGAGGCATTGGAGCAGGCGCTGGCGGTTCCGGTCGTACCCGTGGTGGCCGTCAAACAGGTCGGAGTCGAGCGGCTTCGCAACGCAATCGAGAACGCTTTGCAAAGTGCCGTCAAGGAGCGTCACTGCCACGCCTTTCCGGATTGCGTATGCGCCGAATTGGACGGGTTGTGCACCACGATTCGCCGCGGAGACGACGGCCCCACGGGTCCGTCCGCCCGCGCCGAGGCCATGCAGTCGCTCTTAACGCCGGGCGGGTACCACGAAACGCGGTTGGTGAAGCGCTGCGGACTGGGGCTTGCCGAGGAGTTGACCGAGCGACGCGCCCGGATCGCCGCCGCCGGCGAGTCCGTGGCCGAGGTCGAAGCCCGCGTGCGCTACGCCTGGATCGACCGCGTCGTCAAACAGGTGGTCACCCACGTCAAGCCGCCCAGATCGCCGAGGTCCGAGCGGGCCGATCGGATTCTGACGCACCCCGTCGCGGGGATCGCACTGCTGCTCCTGCTGATGGGGCTTGGATTCCAGGTGATTTACACCTGGGCTCAGCCGGTCATGGACGCCATCGACGGAACGTTCTCGGCGCTGGGCGCGCTGCTCAGCGAATGGCTTCCCGCCGGTCCGGTGGAGAGTCTTCTGGCCAACGGCGTCGTCGCGGGCGTGGGAGCGGTGCTCACTTTTCTGCCGCAGATCGTGATCCTGTTTCTCTTCATCGCCGTGCTCGAGGATTGCGGCTACATGGCCCGGGCCGCCTTTCTGCTCGACCGTTGGATGGCCCTGCTGGGACTCAACGGGAAATCGTTCATTCCGCTGCTATCGTCGTACGCCTGCGCGGTTCCGGGGATCATGGCCACGCGAACCATCGAGTCGCGCCGCGATCGCATGGTCACCATCCTCATCGCTCCGCTGATGAGTTGCAGCGCGCGGCTACCGGTGTACGTCCTGTTGATCGGCGCGTTCATTCCTTCGACACCGGTTCTGGGCCGGTTGCTGAACCTTCAGGCGGTCACCCTGCTGGCCATGTACCTCGTCGGCGTGGTGATCGCGATTCCCATTGCCTTGCTGCTCAAAAAAACCGTGCTCCGGGGCGAGCCGCAGGGGTTCTTGTTGGAGCTTCCGACGTACAAGTGGCCATCGCCGACGACGGCCTTCTACCGCGCTTATGAGCAGGGGCGGGAGTTTGCGGTCTCCGCCGGGACGATCATCTTCGCCGTGACCATCGTCGTCTGGGCGATGGGCTACTACCCCCATCCCGCGTCTGTCGCGGCGGACTTCGAGGTCCGGCGAACCGAGGTCCGCGCGCGGTACGAAGTTCACGCCCAACGCCTTACGGAGGCCTCCGGGCACGCCGGCGCCGAGGAAGCGGCGTACGCCCGCGAGCAGATCGCAAACGACCTGGCCGCCGAGGTCTCCGAGCTGGACCGGCAGGAGGCCGGCGAGTACCTGAGGCAGAGCGTCCTGGGACGGCTGGGCCGCCGGATCGAACCGCTGGTCATGCCGCTGGGTTGGGATTGGCGGATCGGAACCGCCGCCATGGCGTCCTTCCCGGCGCGCGAGGTGTTCGTCGCCACCATGGGGACCATTTACAATCTCGGTGGAGATCAGGACGAGAGTTCGACCAGCCTGCGGGACACGCTCCGTTCCGCCGCGTGGCCCGACGGCAGACCGGTGTTCAACGTCGCGGTGGCCCTGTCGGTCATGGTGTTCTTCGCGTTGTGTTGCCAGTGCGCCGCCACCCTGGCGGTCATCAAACGCGAGACGAATTCGTGGACTTGGCCCCTGGCCACCTTCACCTACATGACCCTGCTGGCTTACCTCGGCGCGTTGGTCACCTACCAGGTCGCCAGTCGCCTGATCCACGCATAGGCCGGATGCCGCCAGGGAGGGACAAGGCGAACCTGCCTGCCGGTTCGGCGTGCGTTGGGTGTTTTTTGCCTGGACCCGCGGCGCCGCAGGTGCTGATACTCACGGACTGCGGATCTTGCCTTTCGTGCCTGGGTCAAAGATCATTGAGCGACCGCGGAGGGAAGCTTGCGGATCGAGGAAGTCGCGGCGGGTGAACGCGCCGGTTTCCGCGATAGGAAATTAGGTAATCACATGGGAATCCAAGATGCCATCGCCGTTCCCGTCGCCGCCGCCGCCCTCTTCTACGTTGCCCGGGGGTTGTGGCGCACGATGAACGCGAAGGGGTGCGGTTCCGGCTGCGGGTGCGGCATGTCGCGCGAAGCGAGCGACGCCGCCCAACCCGACGAGCGCCGGCTCAAACGCACGCCCCTCGTTACACTGGAGACACCCGGAAGGCCCGCGCCAAGGAAGACCCAAGACCCGTAGGCGTCGCCGCACGGACTGGGGCCACACTAAGAGGCGTTGGGCGGAGCCATCGCCCCGTGGTCATCGCGGTAAGCAAACGTCGGATGCGGTCATGACCAAGTTCTTCACCATCGAAACCTTCCGCCTTGGTCTCAACAACCTCCGTCTGCACAAGCTGCGTTCGCTGCTGACGTCCCTGGGGATCATCTTCGGCGTCGCCGCGGTCATCTGTATGCTCTCCATCAGCGAAGGCGCCTCCGCCGATGAAATGCGCATGATCCAACTCCTGGGCACGCGGAACATCATCGTCACCTCGGTCAAACCGCCCGAGGTCATGCAGACCTCGCAGGGACGCGCTAATATCACCGAGTACGGCATCACCCGCGCCGACGCCTCGCTGATCGAGAAGACCGTCCCCCACGTTCGCCTGGTCGTGCCGACCAAAACGGTCAGCTACCAAGCCCGCCACGGTGACAAACAAGCCCCGTTCAACGCCGTCGGAACGACGGCTGAGTTCTTCGACGTGGTCAACGTGTCCGTCGCCCGCGGGAGAGCGCTTTCCGCCGAGGATCTGGCTGCGCGGGCCAACGTCTGCGTCATCGGCGAACGCGTGCGCTCCGAACTGTTCGCCCTCGAAGACCCGATCGGCGAGACCATCCTCGTCGATCGGTATCCCTCAGCCGTTCACTTCACCGTCGTGGGCGTCCTGCAAAAAACCCAGACCGCCGGCGCCCCGGCGCGGGGGGTCGAGGAGCGCGATCTCAACAGCGAGATCCTCGTCCCGTTCACCACGGCCATCACCCAGTTCGGGGAGATCACCCGCCGCGTCGGCTCCGGATCGCGCGAGTTCATCAAGATGCAATACTCCGGGTTATACGTCAGCGCCGACGACATCGAGAAGGTGCCCGCGGTTTCCAAGATGGTTGAAAGAGTTCTGGAAACCAACCATGACAAACGCGACTACGAGGTGCGCGTGCCCCTCGCCCAGCTTTTGCTTGCCAAACAGAAGGAGCGGAATCGCAAACTCACCCTCGGCTCCATCGCCGCGATATCGCTGCTTGTCGGCGGCATCGGCATCATGAACATCATGCTGGCCACGGTCACGGAACGGACCCGCGAGATCGGCATCCGCCGGGCGTTGGGCGCCAAACGGCGGAGCATCACCGTTCAGTTCCTGGTGGAGACGGTCGTGCTCTCGACCACCGGCGGTCTGATCGGGGTCTTCCTGGGCGTGGGCGGCGCCTTCGCCATTACCCGCATTGTCCAATGGGAGACGATCGTCAGTGCGTGGTCCGTTGCCCTGAGCTTCACGCTCTCCGTGATGGTCGGAATCTTCTTTGGAATGTACCCCGCGATGGCGGCTGCCCGCCTCGATCCCATCGAGGCTCTCCGCCACGAATAGCGTGTAAGTGCTGTCGTTCTACGTACACTTTATCTTAAACTTCATCGCCTGCTGCACGTCCAAATAAAACGGTTCGGCACTTGTCTAAAGGGTTAGAATGTGGTATACTACTGCCGGCAGCTGGTCCCCACCGCCGCCATTGGTCAACTTTTCCCCCAGTTACAACTTGGTACGCCAAGA
The DNA here is from genome assembly GCA_038043285.1 of Planctomycetota bacterium. Taxonomy (GTDB): domain Bacteria; phylum Planctomycetota; class Phycisphaerae; order UBA1845; family UBA1845; genus JBBTCJ01. The sequence continues at coordinate 13,114 of JBBTCJ010000130.1, forward strand.
AAGTGCCGGTTTTCTGCTTGTGGAACCGCTTTTTGCGGACCGCATCGGCGCTTTCGTGGCATCCGAGAAGGCCTCCCGGACGTAATAACGGGTGTGGTCGGTTATCGGGTTTTTTCGTCCCGACCGCAGGGCTGGAGGGGAACATGTGTGGAAGGAGCGGAGCCATGGGGGCGCAACTGATTTGCGAAGTCGAACGCTCGCGGATTCCAGGACTGGCGTGGGCTGTCAAACCACCGGTTGAATCGGTCATTCGATCGCTGGCGCCGGAGGACCAGGTGTTGCTGACGAAACTGCTGACCGAACCGGTCGAGTTCGTCGAGCATGCGAGGCTTTCGTCGACGACCATCGACCGCGAATTGTTCGGCGGACCGGCTCGGCTCGTCGATTCCCACGCCACGCGCTTCACCGATCGTGCCGACGCCATGGTCGACGCGATCTGCAGCGGCGAACGCCTTCCCACCCTGACCCATGCACAAGAGGAACATCTGTTCCTGCGATTCAACCTCACGCGCATGAAGATCGCGTCGATCCTGCACGGGTCCGCGGGCAAGCGCCTCTTGGCGGAGACCACTCGAGAGTTGCTCGCCTGGGGTCATCGAATGCTGGCCGCCCGCAGCGTCATTGTCCGGCTGAACATGCCGCTGGTGCTCGCCATGGCCAAGCGGACGCGGCTCGGTTCGGTCGACTTCAATGAACTCATCAGCGAAGGCAACATGGCGCTGCTCCGCAGCGTCGAGAAGTTCGACTGCTCCCGCGGGTACAAGTTCAGCACCTATTCGTGCCGCGCGATCCTCAAGAGCTTTTCCCGGGTGGCCATGCGGGCGAGCCGCTATCGCGGCAAGTTCCCCGCGGAGTTCGATCCCGCAATGGAGCGCAGCGATTTCATCGAGCGGCAACGCGAGGGCTTGGCCGACGATTGCGTGGACGAGTTGAAGGAGATCTTCCTGCAGAACCTCGCGGGCCTCAGCGACGTCGAGCGTACCGTGATCAGCGAGCGCTTCGCGCTGGCGCCGAGCGGCGACGGTTCGACCCAGGCTCCCAAGACGTTGGAGCAGGTCGGGCAGATCATCGGCGTGACCAAGGAGCGGGTGCGGCAGATTCAGAACAATGCGTTGAAGAAAATGCGCGTCGCGTTGGAGGAGCGTTTCCTCGCGGCCTAGACCACCGCTGGGAGGCGCGAATCGCGCGACGCATCCAGGCTTCGGTTCCTCCAAAACCCAAGACCCCGCTCGAGCCGCGTGGGACCGCTCCGAAACGAGCGCCCCGCGCGGCTCGTGTGTTGCATGACCGAACGTCGTGTACGAATCGTCGTGTATGTGCCGAAACGGATTTCAGGATTCAGCGGCGCTGTCGGCGGAGCGCCACCGGCGGCTCGTCCGCCGGTGCGGGTGCGAGCAAAAGGGCGGTCGATTGTCGGGATGCGTACGGCTCGGCTCGCGCCGTGTCCGAGGCGGTCGGAGGCGTCTGCAAAACGCTCGACCCCTCACCGCCCGTCCGGCTTGGGAAGTGTGAACCGGTCGCGGATCGTGGAGTAATCTTCACCTCCGAGTCGCCCCACCAGGTCGATCCGGGCGACGTCCGCCGTCCCATCGGGCAGCAGCAGCCACTCCGCGATGTGAAAACACAGCACCTCCCCGATGCACAGATTGGCGGATAGCGGCCCATCGCCGACCGGAACAATCTGCAACAACCTGCACTCCATCTGCACCGGGGACTCCGCCGCGCGGAATGGCCGAACGAACCGGCTCGGCAGCTTCGTCAGATGGGACACGTCGAACTCATCCACCTCCGGCGGGAATGCGAACGAAGCCTCGTTGCTCGGCGCCGCCAGCGCGTGGGGCACGACGTTGACCACGAACTCGGGTACGGCGCGGAGGTTCACCAGGGTGTCCTTCGGCGTCCCGTCGGCCTTGGTGCAAGGCGAAAACACGACGGCCGTCGGATTCGATCCAATCCCGTTGAAAAACGAAAACGGAGCAAGGTTGGCGATCCCCTCCGCCGAGATGGTGGAGACCAGCGCTATGGGACGCGGCAGGACGCAGGAAAGGAGGGTCTTGAAGTTTTCCCGCCGTTCGCGCTCCGCCGCCACCAGGGTATGAAAACTATCATCGCCGCTCACGGGGCATCTCTCTGACCGCGTTGCCGCGCTTCTTCGGCAAACCGGCCGTGTGGCCGGCGCCGAATCACCATCGCCTTCCGCCGCCCCCTACGGCGCGCCGGAACCGGTTTCTCACGGCTTGGCCGGCTGAAGTTTCTTGCACGATTCGTAATAGTTCAGCACGTTCTGTGAAGCCGCCTTGTCGCCCTCGCCGGCTTTCGCAACGGCTTCCTTTTGCAGCGCAATCGCCCGATCCAGCGCCCCGATCTCATACATCGCACGGGCGTACAGTTCGATCGCGGCGCGATCCGCCTTGTCGCCGGCCTCATACGCGGCGCGCGCGGCGTC
>JBBTCJ010000131.1:0-2655 GCA_038043285.1 Planctomycetota bacterium
TGTCCGCGGCACCTAGCCATCTCTGGCGTCTGCTCTCCTATCCCAATCGGCCGCGTCCCGTCCCGAGCGGAGTGGCTGCGGTGCAGCATTGTGTCACCGGTCAGTTGACGCGGCGGCGCGTGAACTCGCGCGGGCTGCTCCGTCGCGCAGAGCGTGTCTTGCGTCTGGCGGAGAGATTCAAGGATCGCTCCGACAACGCTTTGCGCGGTGAGGCCATCGAATTGCACGCCCGCTTCCGGCTTGGCCGCGACTGTCCACGGGATCTCGATGCCGCCTTCGCCGTCGTCCGTGAGGTCGCGTTCCGGCAGCTTGGAGAGCGCCCCTTCCCGGTTCAAATCGCGGGTGCTTTGGCGATCGAGGCCGGGTGCATCGCTGAAATGGGGACCGGTGAAGGTAAGACGCTTACGGCTACGCTGCCCATCGTCGTTGCCGGCTGGCGCGGGCGTGCGTGCCACGTCGTCACCGTCAACGACTACCTTGCCCGCCGCGACGCCGAGTGGATGCGGGGCATTTACGAGTTTTGTGGCCTGCGGGTCGCGTCTGTGCAGGCAGAGATGGAACCCGACGAACGACGCAAGGCCTACGCGGCGGATGTTACCTATTGCACCAGCCGAGAGGTCGTTGCCGACTTCCTGCGCGACCAGATCGCGCTCGGACCACGTAGGCATCTGCCGCAAATACTGGTGGAGAAGATCGCTGGCAGGAGGAGCGTCTACCCCGGGCCGGTGCTCCGCGGCCTCGACTTCGCGCTGATCGACGAGGCCGATTCCGTGCTGATTGACGAGGCGGTGATACCCCTGCTGATCGAAGGCGGCCCAGCCCATTCAGAGCAGGAAGCGGCCTATCGCCTAGCATCCGACCTCGCCGCCGGTATGCAATCGACTACTGATTATCGTCTCGATCCACGCCGTCGCGATGTCGTCCTCACGGTGCTCGGTGCGAACAGGGTCGCGGAGGCAACGCGGACCATGGGTGGAGTCTGGCGCGATCGACGGCGCGGCGAGGAGCTACTCGTCCACGCTCTCTGGGCCCGGGAGTACCTCCAACGCGACGCGCACTATCTCGTGAAAGACGAGCGAGTCACCTTGATCGACGAGTTGACCGGCCGATCGACCCCCGACCGAACATTGCGCGACGGCCTGCATCAGGCCGTTGAGGCACGGGAACAGCTGACAATCAGCGCCAACCGGGAGACACGCGCCCGCATCAGCTTCCAGCGGTTCTTCCGACTTTATCCTCGATTGTCTGGTATGACGGGAACGGCGGCGGAGAGCGCACGCGAATTCTGGGGCGTATATGCCCTGCCGGTTGTCGTACTACCTCCGAACCGCCCATGTCGGCGACGGGAATTGCCGGACCATGTCTTCGCCACGAATGTGGCCAAGTGGGATGCCGTGGTCGCCGAGATCCGCCGCGTTCACCAGGAGGGTCGCCCGCTCTTGGTCGGCGTGCGAACCGTCACCGACAGTGAACGCCTAAGCCGCCGCCTTACGGCCGAAGGGCTGAGCCATTCGGTTCTTAATGCGACCCGGCATTCGGACGAGGCGGCCATCGTCGCCCAGGCCGGGTTGGCGGGAAGAATCACGGTCGCCACGAATATGGCGGGACGCGGCACGGACATCAGGTTGGGGCCCGGTGTCGCCGAGCGCGGAGGGTTGCACGTGCTGGCAACCGAGCGTCAGCCGAGTCGACGGGTGGATCGTCAACTCCGAGGCCGTGCTGCCCGCCAGGCCGATCCGGGCAGTACTCAGTCCTTCGTGAGTCTTGATGACGAACTTCTGTGCCGCTACGCACCCAATGTCTCCCATCTGCTCGGCGACCTCTCCAGGCGGTTCTCATTTGAAATCCCCCAACCTCTCGCTCGGCTATTGCTGGAGTACGCCCAGCGGCGAGCCGAACGAGACGCCCGCAGCCGGCGAAATCAAGTCTTGCGTACGGATCAATGGTTGGATGAGTTTCTGCCGCATTGGACGACCGGATTCTAGGTCTCGCGCTCGCTAAGGCGGACAACGCCGACGCCGGTTGTCTTTTGGAGGTAGCGCTCGCGTGGTTGACAGCTCGGGCGATCGTTGCCCGTTCGTCGCCCGCTGCCAAGGTTCGAGACGGTTGCGTTCGGGGACATCAACGGGCCACCGAGAAAGTCGGTGGCTTTTTTGTTGACGGCTCGACGTAAAATCGTCACTCGCGGCGATCGCCGTAAGTCCACCAATTACGCGACGTTGCGCGCCACCCGCCGAGTGGCCGCGCTCTCTGTTTGCAACGCTTCATCCGCCAGCCCGATCGCAACCCCAAGGGTTACAGTCGCTCCCCTGCCAAAAACTCTCAAACTCTCGGCCTCTCGCGGTTGACACTCCAAATCGGTTATCCGAAGTGTCCATCGACACCGCTGGAGTATCAGACTGACGACGGAGCGAGGATCTTGGTTCGCGACCAGCATTGGAGTGAAATCGACGTTCTGCGCCCCGACGCCGTTCTGCCCAACGGCAAGGTCATGGTGCAACACTACCTGAGCGGGACGCAAGGTCGGATTGAGTTTAAGGTTAACGCTGCGACTGGTAGCAGCACTCAAGCCCGCAACCGCATCGCCCGCGAGATCAAGCAGCTCAATGACACCGTGACCGCCCTGACCACGCACATCGACCGTGCCAACCTGGC
>JBBTCJ010000132.1:0-13675 GCA_038043285.1 Planctomycetota bacterium
CTCGGACGCATGCTTCCGGACCCGCAGGACCGACACCGCCATAAACTTGGACTACGCCCGCTTAGCGGGGTCCGCAAGGCAAAAGTATGCTCTCCTGCGAGCATGAAAGAGGTATTCCGACAGCCTCTCACGGTCGCGGTACGGATGAAGGAAAGACACCGCTCCATGCTGTCGCGGTTCTGATCGGCGCCTCACCTCTGATCGGCGCTGCACCTCTGATCGGCGCTGCGCCTCTTTCGAAGCTCCGGGCCCGTATGAACCGGACCAACAAAGACACGGGAAGCACCTCAGGCGACAGCCGCCGGAAGTGTCACAGATCGGTCGCCTCTCGGGAAAGCCCGCGCCTGGGTCGCCCGCGGGGTCTGTGAAACGACTCGACCGAAGGGCGCGGGCATCGGCAGCCCGGACCCTTCGGTCGATGAGTGACGTTCCCCGCTCGGTGAGATCAGGGATTATCCTGTGATCGTTCCTCCAGCATTTTGCGAAGCTGCTGGTTCTCCCGCCGCGTGGCCTCCAGATCGAAGAGCATGTACTTGATGCTCAAGCGTACGAAATCGATGCTTTCCTGCAGGCTGCTGACGGTCTCCTTGAGCTGGCGGTGCCGCTCACGGGTCTGCTCGGCCAGCATTTCGAGTTTGTCTCGCTCGCCGGCGGGCAGGGTGGCGATTTCGGCGATCAACTCCGATAGTTTGCGCTGGAACGTTTCTTCGTTCATGGGCTTCTTGTCCTCCCTTTGCGAACCCGACGTTGGATTGTAGGCACGCACTTTGGCCGCCGTCGCTCCGGCACGCGGCCACAAAGAGCGTCGATCTCTTCCGGGTGCGATAAGCACGCGCGATGCCGCAGGCGGACATCCAGTGACGGGCGCCGGGGGAGCGCGCAACCCTTGAAAAACGCGGGTGTTACGAGCGAGATTTCGCGTCCGGCAATCTGCGTTGAGTTCTCCGGCGGCGCCGCCTGCGCTGCCCAACCGCGCGCTGGATGTGTCACATCATGACACTAGAGTGGGCGATCTTCGTCCGTTATGGGACGCGAGGCGGAAGCGGGCGACGCGTCCGGCGGTCGCGTGCCGAGCCGCAGGAGGTGGTCGCGGGCCTGGCGGCCTGCTGCGTCGGGGTCGTCGAGGTAGGGATACAGTTCAACGGTCAGCCAGCCGTCGTAATCGGCGGCGCGGATTGCCTGAAGAACCGCGGCGAAGTCGATCGCTCCGCGGCCGGGGATCAAGTGCTGGTGCACGCGGGTGGCGGCGATGTCTTCGAGGTGATAGTGCCGCGTGAACGCCCGCAGGCGATGGATCGTTTCGGGCAGCGGTTCGCCCACGCAGAAGAAGTGGCCCACGTCGAAGTTCAGGCCGAACCGCGGTGAGTCAATCCGCCGGGCGAGGTCGAGGAATTGCTCAGCATTTTCAATTAAAAGCTCCGGCTCAGGTTCGACCAGGAGCATCACTCCGACGTCCTCCGCGACGCACAAGGATTCATAGAGTCCCGCGACGAACAGGTCCATCGCCTGCTCGCGGGACATTCCATCGGGCAAGGGTCCGCCAGGCTCGGTGGTGATCGAGGGAGCGCCAAGCCCGGAGGCCATGCGGAGCGCGTCAATGGTGTGTCGGATTCGACGACGGCGACAGGCTTCGTCCGGCTCGATCCACGACGGATGCCAGAAGTCCTGGACCGCGTTCATCATGAACGCATTCACGTTGGAAATGGCGAGGCCGGCGTCGCGGATCCGGCCGCGGATGCGGGCGACGTCGGAGTCGGAAGTGCTGGGCGGCCAAAGATGCGGGACGTCGGCCATCAGCTCGATGCCGCGATAGCCCAGACGGGCGATGCGGTCGATGGCGTCGTCAACGGGGAACCGCATGTAGGCGTTGGAGCTGTAGGCGAGGTTCATTTCAGCGATTGTCCCGTCCTCCTCCCCTCGCCCGAACCTCTCCCCCAACGGAGAGAAGGGTTCGTGCGTTCCGAGAGGGAGGGGACTGGCCGAGGCCGGCGCGTGAACGCAACCGGTGCGGGCGTTCGGGTTGGACCACGTGATCCACCAGCGTTCGCCATTGCGCGTGCAGGTCGTGCTCGGCCACGTCCATTGGATCCTTGAAGAAGAACGCGAGGTGTTTCATCGGCCCGACTTGGCCGCGACGATGCGCCAGCGCGGTCAGGCGAAACAGATCGAGAACCAGGGGGGCGGCCAGGATCGAATCGCAACCCTGCCAGGTGAACTGCATCGACATCTTCGTACCGAGAAAGCCCTGGAAATGAACGTAGTCCCAGGCGACCTTCCAGTCGTCCAGCGATGGAACGTAGTCGATGCGAACGTGGGTGGTGGGCCGGCCGCCGACAATGCGGGAAATGAGGCCGTCCTTGGTCTTGATTTTGGAGGCCAGGGTCTTGGGATCACGAAGAACCTCCCCGTCGCGGTTGCCGAGGATGTTCTGTCCCACCCAGCTCAGGACGGACAAGTTCCGCATGGCGAACATCGGGGCGAGGGCGGATTTCACCAGCGTCTCGCCGGTCTTTCCGTCGCGGCCCATGAACGGAAGTTTCGCGGCGACAGCGCGTTGCCGAAGCGCCCCGAGGTCGATGCCCGCCGAGGGCGTGAAGTTGACATAAGGGCAGCCGGCTTCGATGGCCGCCAGCGCGTACAGGGAGCTGCTCGGCAACCCGATTGCCCCGCGCCTGGCTAGGGACGCCGCAAGTCGCCCGGGGGTCTGGTTCATGACCGAACGCGGGGCCGGCGGTTCGGAAGAGGCGACGTTGATCACGATGACGTCGGTCAGTCTGTGCTGTGAACGGAACCGCCGCAGGTCGTCGGCCAGTCGCTCCACGGCGGCGGCGGGTGAGCCGTCGCGGGGCGGGAAGTCCGCATCCGCCAGCCGCTGAACGGTCGTCGAGGCCCCGCAAAGGGTTCCCGGACGGACGTTGCGCTGCATTCCCCGCAGGGCCACCGCGGCGTCGCGCAAGCGTTCATGGCTGAACAAGCCGGCCTGGCGATACGCGGCCGACAGTTCGTCCCGGAGCGAACCGTGGCGGACTTCATGGCCGCCGAACACGATCCGGTCCAGCCGGGGCAGCTCCACGTCGGCGAACACGGGCAGGGCGGTGACCAGGCCGGTTTGGTCAGGGCTTCGCCGGGCGAGGGTCGCCATACCCAGCGCAACGGTGCTTCCGACGCGTCCGCAAGCGCCGATAAGCCACAGACCCGTTTTGGCGTCGTTTCGCGGCATGAAGATTGCTTGGACGAACCCGCAAGCCATCATACGGGTCGGGCCGGAGACTGGCCAGCAGCCGCAGGGTACACTCCCTCACGGCGGACAACCTGGGTATTGGGGCACGGGTCGGACCATGCCACACGATCGTTTCGGTAGACAGATCAACTATCTGCGGGTCTCGCTGATCGACCATTGCAACCTGCGCTGCGTGTACTGCATGCCGCTGCGCGGGGTTTCGTTCGAGCGATCGGACGAACTCTTAACGGCGCCGGAGCTGGAGATGGTGGTGCGGGCGGCCGCCAACGTCGGGTTTCACAAGATTCGACTGACCGGCGGGGAGCCGACTCTGCGGGCGGACCTCGTGGAGATCGTGGAGCGGATCGCGGCCGTCCGGGGCATTCACGACCTGAGCATGACCACCAACGCCATTCTGCTGCCGAAGCTGGCGCTTCCGTTGCAAAAGGCGGGACTGCGGCGGGTAAACATCCACGCCGACGCCCTGGACCCGACGCGTTTGCGGCGGGTGATGCGGTTCAACACCAGCGAACAGGTGTGGGCGGGGATCGAGGCGGCGGACGCAGCCGGGTTCAACCCCCTCAAGCTGAACGCGGTGATGGTCCGTGGATTCAATGAGGAGGATGCGGTCGAGCTTGCCCGGCTGACGTTGGATCGCCCGTGGCACGCTCGGTTCATCGAGCTGATGCCGCTGGGGATCGGCGAATGTGCGCAGTTCTCGTTGAGCAATTACGTGCCCAATGCGGAGACCATGCGGCGGATCGAAGAATCGCTGGGCGTCCTGCTGCCGCTGCCGAACAAGGACTTGGCGGACGAATCGCGGAACTATCGTTTCGCCGAGGGACGTGGAATCGTCGGATTCATTTCGCCGGTCAGCGAACCGTACTGCGGTTCGTGTAACCGAATGCGGTTGACCGCCGACGGCAAGTTCCAGTTGTGCCTGCTCAACGATGACGAACTGGACGTGCGTTCGGCGCTGCGCAACGGAGGAGGGATTGCGGCCATCGAACGCATTCTGCTCCGGGCGGTCGCGGAGAAGCCCACCGGGCATCGACTGGACGAAGGCATTTCCGTCGAACGTCGGGCCATGTTCCAAATCGGCGGGTAGGTTGCGTCGTGCCACACCCAGGCGCGTCTACCAGGTTCGCTGCCGGCGAATGGTTTCGATCTGCACGAGCGTGTGGTGCGGCCCCTTGTTCATCCCCGGGCAGACGCTGTCGTGGGTCGCGTTCCAGCTTTGTTCGGAACGGAGATTCTCATTCCAGAACGGCCAGGTTCGGCACTGTAACGGACGGACGGGATAGATGGAGCAGGTGGCCTTTCCGTTCTCGCGTTTCAGGAAAATGCAGTCGCCGTCGGGTTTCTCGGTGAGGCTGTAGTGGAGTCCGACCCGCCGCAGGTGTTTCTCGTCGAGCTTTCCGTCGTTGCGACCGAGGAACTTGGCGATCGCCGCCACCTCCTCCTTGGTCGCCCAGACGTAGCCCGGCTCGCCGCTGCAGCAGTTGCCGCACAGGGTGCAGGAGAAACTCAATCCCTCGTGATACCACTTCTGTCGGGTCAGCATGGCGCCCCTGCGTCGGCGACCACTCGGGCGGTTGAACCGGGCTGCGGTACTACGGCGCGGCGGCCGAACGTCCGATCATGTTACGCCTGCGATGCGCGGCGGTCGAGACATGGCTGCGTCGTGGTTGGATTTCGAGGACCGCGGCCGGTCGGTCGAAGACCAATGGGGCAGTAACTCTCGCCGACGGGAGGCGGTCGCAACAACCAACCGATGCGGCGTCGAGTCGGGGTACGCGCGGAGGAGGTGGACACCGGTGCATCGTAGCGGGATGGTCTGGTTGGCGATGTTCATGGTCATCGCCGTGATGTTCGTGCAGCTGCCGCCGATGGCCGCGAAGCAGGACTCGGTCTTTCATACCTACAGCGCGCTGGTCGAGGTGGACGCGCTCGCCCGACAGCAATACGTCGAACCACTCAAAGGGGACCGCCTGGTCGATGGAGCGATCCACGGGATGATGCTCAAGTTGGATCCGTACAGCGGATACATTTCCCCGGAGGAACTTCCGGCGTTCGAGCGTCGGCATCGCGGCGATTTCCAGGGGGTGGGAATAGAGATCGGCGCGCGGCACGATGAGCTGGTGGTGATCGCGCCGATCGAGGGAAGCCCGGCCGCGGAGGCCGGCGTACGTCCCGGCGACGCACTCCTGGCGATCGACGGGCAGGATCTGACCGACCGCTCGGTGTTCGACGCGGAAGAAATGCTGGCCGGGGACGTGGGGAGTTTGGCGGCAATCACCTTGCGACATCGCGGGGAGACGACGCCGGTGGTGGTGAACGTCGCTCGCGGGATCGTCAGTCCACGTACGGTTCGCGGTTGCCGGCGATCCATCGACGGGCGATGGGACTACCTGCTCGACGCGGACCGGGGAATCGGCTACGTCCGCATCAGCAGCTTCCGCGACAACACCACCCAGGCGCTGGACGAGGTGATCGGCGAGCTTCGTGCCCGCGGCGTTCGATCGTTGATCCTCGACCTTCGCTTCAACCCCGGCGGGCTGATGGACCAGGCCATCGACATGGCGGACCGGTTCATCGCCGACGGACTCATACTCTCCACGGTCACACGGCGCCGCGCGGTCGAAGAATATCGCGCCAAGGCCGAGGGCACGATCATCGACCTCCCGGTGGTCCTTCTGATTAACGCCCACTCAGCGAGTTCGGCCGAGATCGTGGCCGGCGCGTTGCAGGCGAGGAAACGGGCGATCGCCGTCGGCGAACGGAGCTTCGGCAAGGGAAGCGTGCAACACTTGATCCACCTGACGGGACATGAGGCCGCCATCAAGCTCACCGTCGCGCACTACCGACTTCCGGACGGGCGGATCATCCACCGAACCGACCAGAACGTTCACTCCGGCTCATGGGGCGTCAAGCCCGACATGGAAGTTCACCTCAGCAACGAAGAGAACGAAGAGATCCAGCGCCGCCGCCGCATTCTGGACTTCGAGGCCGATCCGCCGCTTGACCAGCACGGCGCCGAATCCGCCGCTGCGCCCGCGGATCCGCGTCCCTGGCCGGTGGAAATCGTCCGCGACCGACAACTCGCGGCGGCCGTCGAACTACTCAGCCGATGAAACGTCTCCGCTACGATTGGGGCGATCTTGATGTTGCGGCGAGGGCTCGGCGCGGGGAGATTCCCGACGTAGCGTCCAAGAGAACCATGACCTCCCGTGGAAACAGCGCGCTCCCTCACCGTCGCGGCTCTGCTCTTTGCGGTGCACCTAGCGCTGGTACGTTCCGATCAGTTCGCCCGTTGCCAGCGTGTGACCCTTCATCGCGCCCAGCAAGGTTTTCTTGTCCGCACCGGGCGGAAGAGTCAGGGCCGCGTCCAGTGCGTAGAGCCTGAAATGGTAATGGTGCACGCCGTGGCCTTGGGGCGGCGCCGGACCGCCGTACCCGATCTTGCCCCAGGAGTTCTTGCCTTGCAAGGCTCCCGCCGGCGCCGCGGGCTTTTCGACCTTGGCGACGTTCTCCGAAAGACCCGTCGCGGTCGCGGGGATCTTGAAGATCACCCAGTGGACCCACGGCTCGGGCGCCGGGGCGTCCGGGTCGTCGCAGATCAGTGCCAATTCCTTGACACCTGACGGCAGATGGGACCACTGGAGTTCGGGCGAGAGGTCTTCTCCGTCTTCGGAGAACTTCTTGGGGATGATCGCGTTGTGGGTGAAGGCCGGGCTTTGGAGTTGGATGGTCATGGGAAGGTTCTCCGTCCTGGCGTCGCCGCGTGGATCGGCTTGCTTCGCGGGGGTCTGTACGACCACGCTGCACGCACCGAGGCCAAGGATCCAAGCGGAGAGCGAAAACCAGGAAACCGCGTCGGAACTCATCGGAGGTGCTCCCAAGCGACGATTCCGCCGCCGAGGGGCATTGTACTGCACGGACCAGGATCGGCAATGCGCCGCTGGCGTGCTCGACGCCCGAACCATAGCATGGATCGACCTTCAAAGGGCAAGGCATCCGGAGGCTCATTCATGGGCGGCAGTGCCGACGCACGGCGCGACATCCTGGTGGCGGTCATCGACGAGGCCTTCCACCACAAGGCCTGGCACGGACCGAACCTTCGCGGAGCCGTGCGCCGGGTGGATGCGAAGCAGGCGGCGTGGCGTCCGAAACCCGGCCGGCACAGCATCGCCGAAATCATCGTCCACTGCGCCTACTGGAAGTACGCCATTCGCCGTCGCCTTCGAGGGGACAAGCGTGGATCTTTTCCGATCAAGGGAAGCAACTGGTTTGCGCTGCCCCAGGTGCTCTACGAGGCGGAATGGCGCGGGTACGTGAAGTTGCTCGACGCCCAGCACGAAGCCCTGCGCGAGACGGTGGCTACGAGTTCATGGACCATTCTCGGTCCGGGCTTGGGCGGGAGCGTGGCTCGACCCGCACACCGCGTCTATGGCATCGCCATGCACGACGTCTACCATGCAGGGCAGATTCAGACGCTCAAGGCTTTGTACAAATCGGCGAAGGTCTAGCTGAGGAATCGCTGTCGTTGGTTGGAGTCGTCCCGACACGATCGACGGCTCGACGCGACGGTCGATTGTCGGAGAAAAACGGTTCTTCAATGGCAAGTTGGTCGCCATCCGATGGCGGATCCTATGCCGAGTTGATCTGCCCAAGGTGCAACGAGGCCCATGACGTTCACCCGTCGCCCGGAATCAGGAACTTTCTCCGGCGCATCGCCGACGGCTTGCTGTCCACTATGGGAAGATCGGATGTAGAGACCAGGCACCTGAGGGTCGTGATTTTTTGGCGATGTCGTCGTTGTGGCCACGCCTTCACGGATTCAGAGGGTCGGTCGGCGTTGCAGGTCTTCTGTCAGCGGTTCTGCCGATCGTGCGGCTACGACCTCACCGGCAATATCAGCGGGCGATGCCCCGAATGTGGGACGCCATGCAGTGTCTGCTGAATCCCCAAACCAGATGACGTGCCCCGCTGACGTATCCACCTGCGGCGCGCACCGTCTTTCATTCCGCATTCTCCATTCAACATTCGCGGCTTACGCGATCGCCCCGATGGGCCTGATGTTTCGCGTCAGCGTTTCCAGGGTGACGGGTTTGGACAGATCGAGCGTGAGAAACGTCCCGTGGCTGTGCTCGCTGGCGAGGATGATCATGCAGTCGTGGAGGATTTCAAACCCCGCGTCCTGCGGCTGATGTCCGCAAAGGAAGAAATCCGCGTCGAGGATTTCCCGAAGTGCGTCGAGGGCCGCCGGCGTGTGATACCGCCCCCAGACGAGGGCGTGGCCCGAACCTCCGTCGCGGAGGTCGTCCTCGGTCGGCTCCCGCGTCAACACGGAGGCGTCGAACGCGGGCAGTTCGCGCGGACTGGGCAGCGAATGGGCGATGAACACCCGGTTGGGCGTTCTCCCCGCCAGCGCGTAGGACCGGATCATGTCCAGGATCGCCTCCATGGTCGCCGAACCTTCCGGACCGAACGCATCGAGAACGGCCGACTCGAAGGCCTGCGTGACCACGCGTCCGTTCTTGCTGATTTCGTTCCTCAGGAGTTGCGCCAGTTCGTGATTGCTCTGCAGGAAGTGTATCTGATCGGGGAATTCGCACTTCCACCGGGCGGCCTCGATCAGCAGTTCGTACGATTCATCCTTGGCGGTGAGCGAGGGCACGTCCTCGTGAATCAATTCGTGCAGGATCACGTGCCGGGCGCCGAAGCGTTCGAGGTCGCAGAAGCGACGGAGCTTGTCGAAGTTCTTGCGATGGCCGTGCAGATCACCGGTCATCACCAACTGCCCATAATTGGGGAACACCAGCAGCGAGCCCTGTCGGAGAGCATCGTCGTGATTGAGCGTCGCGGCTCGGCGGAGGGCGTCGGCGGGCCGGCTCATGGCCGCTCCTTCTCCGCCGGTCGAGATGGGCGCGGTTGCGTCACGGGCGCTTCTTGGCTCCCTTGGGAACGTGTTTGCCGAGGTTCTCGGCGGTAAGCGGTTCATCATCGGCCCTGGACGCCGGTTTACCCTCGCGATGTTCGCCCGCGGAGCGCTCTGCGCGGCGGCTTTCGCGGTACTTGTGCCACAGGTTCTGGACCGTCCCAAGCCGCGCGGAGACCTGCTTCATGTCCACCGGGCGCTCGCCGGGATTCTCGCGGCAACACTCCATGACCATGTTCGACAGCGCGATGGGAATCTTATCGTTCCACTCGTTGGGGGCCAAGGGCTTTTCGGCCGACGTGAGGTTGATTCCGCCGCGCGCATCGTTGCCGCGAAGGACCGTGGGATATTTCTCCGAAGTGAGAACCCAATACATGGTCGCGCCGAAGTTGAACACGTCGGTTCGGCGATCCAGTGGCATGCGGCGAACCTGTTCCGGGGCGATGTAGTCGGGCGTGCCCTGCACGCGATCTTTCTTGTGTCCGATCTTGCAAGCCTGGCCGAAGTCGATGATTTTCACCGTTCCTCCGCGGGCGATCATGACGTTGATCGGTTTGATGTCCGCGTGGACGTACCCGGCTTCGTGCAGCGCGTCGAGTCCCTCCGCCACCTTGCGAAACACCGTCAGGAACGTGTTGAGGCGGTTGGGGCGCGCGGTTTCCAGCGGCAGCCCGTCGACGTACTCCATCACCAGGAAGATCTCGCGGAGCTGAATGAGCTTCCGAACGCGGTGGATGAGGAAGCTCCGCCGCAGCATGGGGTGTTCCACGGCGCTGGTGACCGCGTACTCGGTTTCGAGCTGCTCGATGAACTTGTCGTCCTCGACGGTGTTGCGGACGATGTGCTTCACGGCGAAACTTTTCCCGGTGACGATCTCGGTCGCGAGAAAGATTTTCGACCCGGCGCCTGTGCCGAGCTGCTTGCCGAAGCGATAACCTGGAATGGGTTCGTCCAACGCCGGATCTCGTCGAAGGATGTACCGCCCGCGCGTGCCCGACAGGGTTCCGACGATCGGGGCGCCCCCTCCGCGCCTGTTTTTCGTGGAATCCGGCGGGGTTGTCCAGTGGGTGCTTGTGCCTCGGTGGGATCGGGGCTGGGTTTCTTTCGGAGACGCCGCGACCGGTAGGTGGTCCGGGGGCGTCCCGGTTCCTTGCGGGCGGACCTTCCAACGGAGTACTGTACCGAGCCCCTGATTGCAGATCGGAGCCACAATGGCGAGGAAAACTTCCAAAACCACAGCGCCTGCCGGTCCGATCGAGGTGGCCGTCGTGGGCGCCGGACCGGCGGGAGGCGCCGTCGCCGCAGCACTGGCGCGGCTGGGGCGACGCGTTTTGCTCATCGACCGCCATGCCTTTCCCCGCCCGGCCTCCTGCGCCGGGTGGGTCAGCGCCCGCGCCGTCCCGCTTCTGGACGAACTCGGCGTCAAGACCAAGGGGGTGCTGAATCAGCCCTTCCGGGACGTAACCCTGCTGAGCGACGATTTCACCAAACAATCCAAACCTTGCTTCACCGATACGGTCGGCTATCTGGTCGATCGCGCGACGTTCGACCAAGGAATCGTAGAGGCGGCCGTTGGAGCCGGGGCGACGTTTCTACCGGGTTCGCCGGTCGCCGACATCAAGCTCAACGAGGCCGGCACGGAACTTCGGCTCGAAGACGGTCAGACGGTCAAAAGTCGTCTTCTGGTGCTGGCTTCGGGACGCGACCCTCAGATCCTTGCCCGCGTAGGGTTCCTCCGTTTTCCCCACGGATCGTCGCTGTTGACCGCCCAGGTGGAGGCGGACGCGCCGCGCGGGGCGCGGAACGCCGACCCCAAGGTGTACGTGGTCTTGGGCATCGACGGCGGGAAGGGATTCGGGTTCATCGCCGCCGGACCCCGGCGGACCATCGTCAACGTGAGCTGGCGCGGGGAAGCCGGCGTGGTGCACCAGCACCTGGCCAACGTCTGTCGCCGCGCCGTCGAGCACAAGTTGATCCCCACCGACCTCACCGAACGATCCAGCTCAGCGGAGATCATTCGGAGTCCCGCGGCCGTCGCCCTGGATATGGACACCCACGTCGGCAAGCACACGCTGCTGATCGGCGACGCCGGCGGATTCGTCTCCGCGGGAAGCAACGAGGGGATTTACCCGGCCATCTGGTCGGCGACGCTGGCGGCCAAGGCGATCGTCAAGGCGCTGGACAGCAGGTATTCGCAGGACGATTTGATGAGCTTTGATTCGCTGTGGCGGATGGCGATGGCCGACCATCTGCGGCTGCCGCACACCGACATTCGCTTCCTGTTGCCGTTGATCTTCTCCAATCAGCCGATGGCCGACCGCATGGGGGCGGCGTTCTTCTTCGGCGACAACATCTGATCGGCCCGTTGGCCGCGCCGCTACGTCTTCCGTGCCGATTTTGGTTTCCGCGAGGGCGTGTCCGATCGCTTCGTCACCCCGGCCGCCTCGACGTTCAGCAAGTACCCCTCGGAGGTCGAAGCGACGTCACGGGTGACGATAATCGTGTCCGCCAGTCCAAGGTCGTTGCCGGCGGATTTCTTCTTGACGATCTTGCCGTGTTCGTCGAACTCCATGTCCGCCTGACTGGTGTAATTCGTGGCCAGATCGACCAGCGCGCCGCGGAACTTGTCCTTGCTCACCTCGGTCAGGGCGCTCACCGACTGCACGACCTCCTCGATGTAGCGGGTGAAGACGTCGCGGCGCTTGGTATAATCGGCGCGGCGGCGCTTCCGCCGAAGCAGGATCGCCAATCGCCTTCCACACTCGGCCAGAGCGAGCTTGACTTCCTTGCCGATTTCGTCGTAGTCCGCCACCGCCTCCTTGCTCTCGGAGACGAAGGGAACCCACACGCTGGCCATGTGGATGAGGACCACCATGGGCGCCCGGGGCATGCCGCCGCCCGGTTGCGGCAAGCCGTAGTTGTTCCACTTGGTCTCGGTCACCGATTTGAACAGACAGCACGAGCTTTGCTGGTACAGCAGCGGCACGCGATTGGCGAAACGGATGACGCGCGAGGTCACGACCTCGTCGTCCTTGGTCTTCCCGTTGCCTTCGGCCGCGTCGAGTTTGTCATCGTGCCTGTCCAAACCCAGCTCACCGCCGTAGGCCACGCCGACTTCGATCTGGAACGGATTCCCCCGGTAGACCGCCGGCGGCCGGCAACTGGCGGTATAGAACTCCGCCTTGATGCCCTTTAGCAATCCGGACAGGATCGCCTCCGCTCCGATCGGGGCCAGACAATCCGTCGACGGCGCCTTGAGCTTCATGTTTTGCAGACTGCGATACAACTTTTCGGCGGCTTCCGGCGCGATCGTGCTGACGTACGTCCGCGTGGTCAAGCCGCATTCGACACACACCTGTCGGGCGATGGCGGAACTCACCCGCGAGAACTCATCGGAGAGGAACGGGCCGAGGTTGTTCGCCTCCGTCTCCTTGAGCATCTTCATGAACGTGCCCAGCTCGATGCCGTAGGGGTGCGGCTTGATCTCCTTGGTCTGCGCGGGGAGCGTGTCCGTGCCCCTGGGAAACTCCAGCGACGGGCCTTCGGGAGGATGATAGACGATCCGCGCGTGCGGATTGGCGATCGCGGTCAGTTCGAGATATTCGTCGACGCTCTGGCGACCTCGGTTGTAGGAAGCCTCCAACTCAATCGCCACTTCCGTGCCGTGGGGCCAGGGAACCTCCACCGTCGTCTCGTCGATGATGTCCGGTCGGTTTTTCTTGGTGTCGATCGCCAGGCTGTAGGCGTGCGCCTGCGATTTCGTCCCCGTCCGGCTAACGATCCGAACCGGCTTGCCGGTGGTAATCAGCCCGTACATTCCGGCGGCGCTGATGCCGATGCCCTGCTGCCCGCGGGACATCTTGAGCCGATGGAACTTCGATCCGTACAGCAGTTTTCCGAAAACGTTGGGAATCTGTTGCTTGACGATGCCCGGTCCGTTGTCGCGGACGGTGACGCGGAAACGCTCCTCGTCGGTCTGTTTGACGATGACTTCGAGTTCCGGGGCGATGCCCGCCTCCTCGCAGGCGTCCAGGCTGTTGTCCACAGCCTCCTTGACCGTGGTCAGAAGGGCCTTCCGCTTGTTGTCGAAACCCAGCAGGTGGCGGTTCTTGGCGAAGAACTCGGAGACCGAGATTTCGCGCTGTTGCTTGGCCAGCGACTCAGCCGTCGCGTGCGTCGCCTCCCTCCGCAACCTGCCGCCTCGCCCCGGCTGTTTCGCCACGGTTTCCGTCTCGATATCGGCAGGTGGATCGTCGGCGACCGTGCCCAGCGCCGCGGCGTCCGCCGGCGCGGGCAGTTCGAGCAGCAACTGCCCCGTGCTTGACGATGCTGGTGGGTTGGATCGTCCCCTCGCCATCCCTGGCCCCTGTGCCACAACGATTCATTGTCGCAGGTTGTAGTTTACTGTTCGTGGATCGTGGCACAAGAATCGCGGGGCCATGGTGACCACCCAACTCCGCGGGTGTAGTCCAAGTTTATGGCGGTGTCGGTCCTGCGGGTCCGGAAGCATGCGT
>JBBTCJ010000133.1:0-29002 GCA_038043285.1 Planctomycetota bacterium
AGGTGGCAAGCTTTACTGGACCGATACCAATGGGCCGAGCGTCCATCGATCCAACCTCGACGGGACCAACAGTGAGACCCTGGTGAGTGCGGGCGTCATCAGCCCGAACCAACTCGCCCTGGACACGCCGCCCGAGTTTCCCGCTGCAATTCCGGCCGCTTCAACTTGGGGACTCGCGGTACTCTCGCTCACCTTGCTGGCGGGTGGTACGTGCATCCTGCGGAGACCGACCTCGGTCGGATCGTAGCTATCTCAGACGGGCTTGGCCCCGACGCAAGGCGCCCGGCGGGCACGCCCCGCCCCATTTCTAACCCCCTCACCCTGCCCTCTCCCCCGAAGACGGGGGAGAGGTCTTCGTCGTCGCCGTAGCGGGTCAAAACTGCGGCCTTCGACGTTGTTTGCCCGGTTCGTGCGGGTGCGGGTAGAATCCCCAGGTCGGCGGCGTGGTACTTCGTGCTGGGCCGCGGCGCTGCGGATAAACCGCGACGCTACGTGAGAAAAAGGACCGCTCATGAAGTATGCGGGTCGGGCTTTGCCCGACACAAAACATCCCGGCGGGCACGGCCCGCCGTGCATGATTTGGTTTATCGTGATTGTCGCATCGGCGATGACCTGCGGAGGCAGGTCCGTTGCCTTGGCGGAGGCGCCCCGGCTTCGCAGTCTGAAGTACGATCCCAAGCAGAAGCAATGGGCGGAGCGGGCGTTTCCGACGCCGGGAACGGCCGACGGCGATCTGTACGTCGCCAAGACGATGGTGCGTGAAGGAAAGAACCGCGCGGCGCTGTCGAGGATCAAGCAGTTCGTCAAGAAGTACGGTCAGAGGGACGCACTCTACCCCGAAGCCTTGATCTTCCAGGCTGAGGCGTTGATCGGGATGAAGGATTTCGACAAAGCGCACGAGGTGTTGCAGGCGTTCCTGTCGGAGTTCGCCGGGGCGGCCCTGACCGAGGAAGCGCTCCGGCTGGAGTTCGTGGTGGCCGAGGCGTACCTGGGCGGGGCGAAGCGGAGGGTGTGGAAGATTTTCCGGGTGTCCGGCGTCGAGACGGGGTATCAGATCCTCGACGAGATTGCGACGGACCATCGCGACACGCGGTTCGCGGAGTTGGCGATCAAGACCAAGGCGGATCATCTGTTCCGCGTCGGCGAACACGCCCTGGCGGAGTTGGAGTATGCCAGGCTCTTGCGCGAACATTCGGGAACGGGCTACCATCAATACGCGTTGCGGCGGAGCGCGGACTCGGCCCTGGCGAGTTTTGGCGGAGTTGAGTTCGACGAGGCGGCGTTGGTGGAGGCCCAGGAGCGTTTCAACGACTATCATGCGAAGTATCCGACCGACGCCGCCCAGGAGGGGGTCGGGCAGGTCGTGCAAACGATCGACGAGATGCGTGCGGACAAGGAGTTTCGGATCGGGCAATACTACGACCGCACGGGACACCTCGGGGCGGCGGTGTTTTATTACCAGGCGGTTCGCAAAGGCTTTCCCGATTCGATCGCCGCGGGTAAAGCGGAACAGCGGTTGCGGATGCTCGGTGCGGTTCAGCCGGTGGCGTCGGCGGGGACGACCCAGACGCGGTGATGGGGCAGGGTGGGATGATGGAGATGAAGCGGACCGCCGCGTCCTTACAGCGACCGTCAGGGAGCGGCCCAGTCGTCGCGTTCAGGGGCGATAACAACGTGCCCAGGTTTCGAGTGCTGCTCATCGGAGTGGGGACATTGGTCTCCTGGGCGTGCACCGGCTGCGGATACACGTCGGCGCGTCCTTTCCGCGAGGATATTCGGACGGTGCACGTCGAGATGTTCCAGTCGCAGGAGTTTCGACGCGAGTTGGAGTTCCGACTGACCGAATCCCTAATCAAGCGGGTGGAGATGGACACGCGGTACCGCGTCGCTCCGCAGAAGACGGCAGACGCGCTGCTCAGCGGCGAGATTCTG
Organism: Planctomycetota bacterium; assembly: GCA_038043285.1. Taxonomy (GTDB): domain Bacteria; phylum Planctomycetota; class Phycisphaerae; order UBA1845; family UBA1845; genus JBBTCJ01. The sequence goes on from JBBTCJ010000133.1 coordinate 1,933, forward strand.
GAGGTCCAAAACCGCACGTTGGGCGATTCGTTTGACTCGGATCAGCCGCGGGAAATTGGATCCACGGTCGTGGTTCGATTCGCCTTCAAGGACTTGCGAAGCGGCGAGATTCTGGTGGATCGTCCGCGGTTTGTGTACCAAACTAGTTACATTCCTCCCGTGGGGGAGAATTTCTCGACGGGCACGACCCGGGCGATGGACGGGCTGGCGGAAGCCATCGTCGAGGCGATGGAATCCCCCTGGTAGGTCCGCTATCATTTAGACACCATCTCAGAATGGTGTGGCACGGGCTTCCAGCCCGAGCTTCCACCGGCAGGATGTCGGTGCCACCAGGGGTCGAATGGCTTCCCCGTGTTTCTGAGATGGATTCTTCACCGGGCGGGCGGCGGTGCAGACCGACGTTCACCCTGGCGGCTTTCATGAGTACGGAACTCGGTGAGCGATGACCGAAGGCAACGGCAACCCGGCGCCCGACAACCAAGACCCCAAGCGGCCCATGGGTCCCAACGTCAAGGTTCCCCGGAACCTGGTCAGTTGGGTGGTTCTGCTCGGGCTGGCTATGGTGCTGGTGGCGCTGCTGAACAACCAGTTGCTGCCGACGGCGGAGTATTCGATCAGCGAGTTCGACGCCTTGATCCGCGACGGAAAGGTCAAGTCGCTGCGGATCAAGGAAGACGGAATGATCGAGGGGACCAAGAAGGCTCCGCTGGAGGGCGAGCCTCCGGGCGCGCCGGTGGCCTTCCGCGTGAACTATCCGCGCGAGGCCATCGACAAGAAGTTCCTCGACGACATGGTGGAGGCGGTTCGCAAGGGCGGTGGCGACGTTCGCTATGAACGGCAGAACCAACTGGTGTTGCTGCTGGTGAGCATGTTGCCGTGGGTGCTGATTTTCGGCTTCATCTGGTTCTTCATCTTCCGACAGCTTCGCAGCGCCAGCGGCCCCGGCGGGATGCTTGGCAACTTCGGCCGGTCGCGTCATCGCGTCACGCACAAGGAACACACCAACGTCACCTTCGCGGACGTCGCGGGCATCGACGAGTCCAAGGAAGAGGTGCAGGAGATCGTCGAGTTTCTCAAGGCCCCCAAGAAGTTTCAGCGTCTGGGCGGTCGCATTCCGCGGGGCATTCTGTTGGTTGGTCCTCCGGGTTGCGGCAAGACGTTGCTCGCCAAGGCCATCGCCGGCGAGGCGGACGTTCCCTTCTTCTCGATCAGCGGTTCGGATTTCGTCGAGATGTTCGTCGGGGTAGGCGCGTCGCGGGTTCGCGACCTGTTCAAACAGGCGAAGGAGAACTCGCCTTGCATCATCTTCCTGGACGAGATCGACGCCGTGGGTCGGCGGCGCGGGGCGAGCTTCGGCGGCGGGGGGCACGATGAACGCGAGCAGACGCTCAACGCCATCCTCGTGGAGATGGACGGGTTTGAAACCAATTCGGGGGTGATCGTGATTGCGGCCACCAACCGGGCGGACGTGCTCGACCCGGCGCTGATCCGTCCCGGTCGATTCGATCGCCAGGTGTACGTTTCGCTGCCCGATTTGCAGGGGCGCTATGAAGTGCTCAAGGTCCACCTCAAGAAGATCAAGCTCGGACCGACGGTGGACGTCAAGCGGGTCGCACGGGGGACGCCGATGTTCAGTGGCGCGGAATTGGCCGCCCTGGTCAACGAGGCCGCGCTCATCGCCACGTTAAGCAGCAAGGAATACGTGGAGCAGGAGGATCTCGAAGAGGCCCGGGACAAGATTCGCTGGGGGCGGGCCAAGAAACGCTCCTCCACCGACGACCGCGACCGCCGCCTGACCGCGTATCACGAAGCCGGACATGCGGTCATTCAGGCATTGGAGAAGGACGCCGATCCGCTGCACAAGGTCAGCATCATCCCGCGCGGACCGGCGGGCGGGGCCACCTTCTCGCTGCCCGAACGCGATCGTATGGTGTACAGCAAGAGTTATCTTCTGGCGACGCTTCGCGTGCTCTTTGGTGGGCGCATCGCGGAACAGGTGTTCTTCAATGAGGTCAGCAGCGGCGCGGCCGCGGACATCAAACAGGCAACCGAAATCTCCCGCCGCATGATCCGCGACTGGGGCATGGGCGAGCACAGCGGGTTCCTGTTCTACGGCGACGACGACGCCCACTCCGGCATCCTGGAAATCGGGACGCGGGAGTATTCGGACAAGACGGCCGAGCTGTTGGATTCCGAAATCCGGCGAATCATCGACGGCGCCTATGAGCAATCCAAACGCACGGTCCTTGAGCAGCGCGACAAAGTGGAAGCGGTGGCCGAGGCTCTGCTCAAGTTCGAAACCCTCACCGGCGAGGAAGTCAACGCCGTCATTCGCGGCGAGTCGATCGAGCGGGCGACGGTCAGCGATCTGCTCGACGGGGCGGCCAAGCCCGCGATCACGATGGCCCGTCCCATCGGCGGGGAACCACGGACCCGCCCGGAGATCGGCCCGGGGACGCTTCCGCAGCCGGGATAGGCTCAATTCTTTCCTTTCGTCGTTCTCGTCACCCTTTCGCCCATCCGCGACGATTCAAGAACCGCTTCTGGTACACGGTTGAGCCGGCGGCGACCACCCGGTCGGCCCGTTTGACCTGAGGCCGCGAGCGATGTTGAATCCTCTTGCGGGGCCTGTAGCTCAGCGGTTAGAGCCGGCGACTCATAATCGCTTGGTCGGGGGTTCGAATCCCTCCAGGCCCAATCAGGGTCTTTCGATTGTCCGAGCCTCGCGGTGCCGGGTGCCGCGGGCGGTCCGCCCGCCAGCGCCGCAACCCACTCCAATGACCCCAGAGGCGACAATGGAAAAACCCTGAAGGCCCGGTGACATCACTCGACTCCGCCCGTCATGGGTGCCGGCGATCGCGTAGGCGATCTTCATTCCCCAGCCCGACTACGGGCATGGCGTAAGCGGAGCGAACGGGTAAGGCCGGAACTTCAACGCATCCACGGCGTTGGCGATATCGAGAACGTTGACGTTGCGAAGCGGATCGGGAGCTGCCGGCTGAAGCTGCGTGCGGGGCTTAATGAGCGTGCCGGTCGCGAGATCCTTGACTTTGTCGACGTCGGTCGCCACGTCAAGAACATTCAATTGCCCATTGCCGTCGATGTCGCCCCAGCGCGCGGTTCGCAGTTGGAGTTCGGTTGACGCGGCGCCACAGGTGGTTTCGTTGCCGGTGCAGCCCGAAGCAAGCTGCGCGGCGTGATACACCGAGCTGGGGACGATCTCGGTGCCGGTCGCATGGAGCACGGCCCCGGCAAGTTCGCCGGCCCAGTCGCGGTATTCGGGCGTGCAACCGAGCACGGCGCATTTGAACGTCGTGCCGACGACGATGGAATCCGGACAGGCGAAGACCGGATCGTTGTTTCCGTCTCGCAGCACGTTCACATAACGATACTGGCCCTCGAAGGCGATGAAGTCGGGTGTATTGGGCGGCGGACTCGAAGGGTGATGCAGCGAAGTCAGTTTCACGCGAAGGGCCGTAACCTGCCCGCCGCCGGCCGGATCAACGCCGAACGAAACGTAGCGGTTCTTGTCGAAGCCGCCTGGTTCGGGAAGGGGCGGCGACGGGGTAAAGATTTCACACTCGTCAGGTACGGCGTTGCCATTCACGTCCGGGATATTGCCTCCGGCGATGTCGCAGGCATCAAGGATGGAGTTCGCATTACAATCCGATCCGAGGATCTGGAGGGTGAACGATTGTTGCCGTCCCTGCCGGATCCACAGGCTCGAGAACGTGTGCCCGCCCTGAACGCCGTTCCCGGTCCCGCTACGACCACACCATGCCCACCCCGTTCCTCGGCGTGACTCGGTGTGCGTGAAGTTCCCCCTCGCGGCGATCACAAGCCAATACCGAACACCGGGAGTCAACACAACGGGATTGAATTCGGCCGAAAACCCAGCGATGGTCGAGCCCGCGCCGATGTTGGTCGCTTTTGCCACCACTGAGCGAAGAGCCACTGCGGTGCCTGGGATCGGATCAATTGGTGCGCCTGTCGGCCGTGTCCCACTGCCATCGTCGTGCAGAAACAAAACGTCAAACGAGAAGTTCTGTCCCACGATCGGAAGGAACGCCCCTGTCGTGGCGTCAATGAGTGCTCCCGCCCATTGCACGCTTGTCAAAAAGCCCGAGCCAACCGGAAGAACGAAGTCATCGGCCATTTGGTACTGGATACTTGTCGTCGCGTTCGTAAACGAGAACGAGCAGAAATTTACGCTCGAACCGACCAACCCATTATCAAACGTGGATGGCGCGAGAGTCTCACACTCGTCCGGCAGGCCGTTGTTGTTGCAATCGGTGCCCGTGCCGATCGGGGGGAGCTCGCAAACATCCGGAGCTCCGTCGCGATCGCAATCGGGCTGGCACTCGTCGGGGACGCTGTTAGTGTCGCAGTCATCCGAGAGCCCTGATGCGATATCGCAGGCGTCAGCGACTTGGTTCGGCTGGCAGTCAGGCTCGCATGAATCCGGCACGGCGTTGCCATCGCAATCGGTTGTGCACAGCAGCACACTATCTCCGCCGATGAGCATGACGTCACCGACCGGCGTGTCGGTCGCCGTAGCCAGGACGTCCAAGCCGAAAAACCCCGTTGGTCCGGTGAAAACCGTGTGGTACTGCACGTGGCTCATGTTGGCACAGGTTGCGCCGGGGGCGAGGGCGGCCGTCAGTGCGGCCGTGGGACAAACGGTGTTGTGGGCGCGCGTGACCGTGGTGATCGGGAATGGTAGCCAGCCGTAGGCGTTCGTTGCGTCGGATTCGGTCAGTGCGACGAGCGCGCCGCCGGTTCCATTGACGAACGTCGTCAGATCATGCCGCCTGCGATTGAGCGCCTCCAACTGCGCGAAGCTTAGCCCGCCGGGCGTATTGATAAGGGTCGACGGGGCATACACGACGTCGTAGTCGGCGAAATCCACGGTGCGAATATCGAGTGCGGCGGTCAGGAACGTTACCGACGCGCCAGGGCCTCCGTTGGCAATCTCATTCCATGAGAGGAATGTATCGCGCGCAAGGCCCTCGTTGACGCCCAAGGCCAGAATCCCGCTTCCCGGCGAGGAGGAGTTTGCGATGGCATACGACAGAATCGCCGGGTACAGGCCTCCGCAGGCGCTCCCCGGGCAGTGCTCGTCGGCGTCGTCACCGGAGAGAAACACGATCCCGCCTGTCAGGCCGAGTGCGGCGTCACATGCATCGCACTCGTCCGGAACGCCGTTACCGTTGCAGTCTTCGCTCGCACCGGAAGCAAGGTCGCAAATATCTTGAATGGTGTTGGAGTTACAATCGGCCAGCGGTTCGCACTCATCGGGAGTGCCGTTGGCGTTGCAGTCGAGGCTGGCGCCGCCGGAAATGTCCTGCGCGTCGGGCATGCAGTTGCCGTTGCAGTCGACGAACTCACAGTCGTCGGGCGTGGCGTTGCCGTTGCAATCCTGACTGATTCCCTCCGCGATATCCGTATCGTCCGGGGCGCCGTTGCTATTGCAGTCCGCCGGGCAAGTGCCGAGCGTGCTGATGACGACGTTGTCGACGTCGGCCACGGAGGTACCGTTCGTGTTGCTTGTATTGACGCTGAATTGCTCGACAAGCAGCCCGTCGGGAAGCGGCATTTCGAGGAACAGCCGGTCGTCGTAGTAGTAGCGGACTCTTCCGGCGCAAGCACCGCCTGGGCAATGAAGGTTGCTGGAACACATCTGTGTGTTCTTGGTTCCGCCGGAACAGAAGTAGCGCCCGCACGAATCGACTTCGATGGTGACATGACGATAGGCGCCGGTCGTGTCCCAGCTTTCGTTTTCAACCCCCCTGTAAGCGAGATTGCCGCTTGCATTGCGCGTCAGCCCGCCGAGCCTTCCGCCGGAGAACAATCCCAGCGAAGCCGTGTAGGCGTTCTCGCTCCGGCTGAGCAGATCAACGAAGACATCCGAGCCTCCGGCGGCGCTAATCGCTAGGTCCAACGAGACGGTAACTCGCGTGGCCACACCGGGAAGCGCAGCGTTCCAAGCGGGAACATCCGCACTTACCTCGTAGGTGCCGACGGCCGGGTCGTAGGCAAGTCGAAGATTCTGACTTCCCGCGAACGGGTTGGCGGTCGCAATGCGCCCTTCGATGGCGCTGAAACCGTAGGTGCTCCACGGTTCGGGATACGGTCCCGGGCCTTGCCCGCCGATGAAACCTGGCGCAAACCCCTGGGCGGTTTCAAATCCTGTCGAGTAATTGAGCGGTGTTGCGGCGATCGACGCAACGGTCGAGCCGACCGGTGGATCCCCAGCCGTACCAGCGTCCAACTCATCTGTCAGATGATCGGTTCGCAACCCCAACCTTACCGTCCGCACACTTGCGAAGGGTATTTCCCCGAGATCGTTCAGCGTGGGGTTGGCCGGCTGACTCGTCCCGGCGGAGATGGTACCCGTCGAACGAGACTGTGCACTCGTTGGAACCAGGGGTAAACCCAGGCACGCAGCGAACAGGACGCATGTCGGTTGCACAACGTACGATGCACGGTGGTGTAGACGCATTTGCGCTCTCCTTTGGCCTCTCCGTATGCCCGGACCTTGATTTGAGTCCACCCGTTGGTCGCTCAATGGTAATAAACAAGGTTCCGTGTTTACAATTCACCCAAACGGGGCAGGTGGTCTGCTTTGTGACCTAGCTTCCTCCTCTTCGCCGCGAGAATGAGCGTCACGGGGACGCCCACGCGATCCCGGATTCCCAACTTGCGATACAGCGCCCGGCGATGGATCCGGACGGTGCTGTCGTGCAATTGCAGCAGGCTGGGAATCCGGTTGTTCGGAAACCCCAGGCAGATGAGCCGCGCGATCTCGGCCTGTCGTGGCGAAAGTCTCAGTTTCTTGGTCAACAGTGCCCATTGCCGCGGCGTAAACAGCTCCTGAAGCGGGGGTTGCGCGTTGTCATCAGTCGGCATCCGAACCGCCTCGCCACCCCACCGCCATCCAAAACCTCTGGTGTTTTGACCGCCCGCCGACGCCCGACCCGGGCATTGTTCGAGGCCCGACCGAAAAACTCGGATAGACCTTCAGGCGGAAACCGGTGACGCACATTCACGAATCCCCGCGAAAAAAATCCCCGAATTTGTTATCATGAGGCAAGTTCAGGGCGGCTACGGGGTTCGTTCAGCGCCGCGCCGGCGTCTTGGGATGGTTTTTGTGTCCGTGGACGGTGAGAAGCGAATGTCCGGTGTCAGTGCCGCGGTCGGCGGCGATCCCGACGCTCTCCGGCGGTTATTGCAAGCCCACGCCCAACGTCTGCGCGAGCATTTCGACGGTCGCATCGGACGCCGCCATCGAGCCGTGCTGTCCGTGGATGACGTGCTCCAGGTGACCTACATGGAGGCTTTTCTCCAGATTCGGCAGCTCCGCGCCGAAGGCGAAGATGCGTTCTTTGCCTGGATCCGCCAGATCGGGGAGAACAACCTCCGCGATGCGATTCGCGCGCTGGAGGCCGACAAGCGACCCGATCCTGAACGTCGAATCCAGAGCATCGGATCGGACGCCTCCCACGCGACCTTCCTCGCGGGTCTTGCGGGAACGGACACCACGCCGACCCAGCACGCCCGGCGCGACGAGGCCAAGACCATCCTGGAAACCGCACTGGCGTCCCTTCCACCTGACTACGCGACGGCGCTCCGGCTGTACGACCTGGAAGGACGAACCATCGACGAGGTGGGGGCGGCGTATGACCCACCCCGAACGCGCGGGGCCGTCCACATGCTCCGTGCACGGGCGATGGATTGCCTGCGCGTGGCTCTCGGCGATCCGAATCGTTTTTTGACGACCGAGGCGTGAAGGTGCCGCCCACTTTCTCGCTTAAGCCATGGGAGGAGCATACGGACCCCACACGGACGGCCGCCCATGATTGACTGCGCCAACGATTCCAGAGGCTTCGACCGGGATCTGGGCATGATCGAGCACGCCGAGGTCCAGACAGTTCACGCGCGAGAAATCTTCGCTCGAAGAGACCCTCTACCCTCGTTGAGTGCTTTTCCCGGCTACGCGGTTGACCGCGAGATTCACCGCGGCGGGCAGGGCGTGGTTTTCGATGCGATCCAAAGCGCCACCGGGCGGCGCGTGGCCATCAAAGTGCTCAAGGACGGATCGCTGGCCGGCTTCCCGGAGCAGTCACGGTTCCGCCGCGAAGTTGCGGTGCTTTCCCAGTTTCGCCATCCCAACATCGTGCGCATGTACGACGGCGGCGCGGTGGACGGACGGCTGTACTATGTCATGGACTATGTCGAAGGCTCTCCCTTCGATGGCTTCGTGCGCGACCGGGATTGCTCGGTTCGAGAGACGCTGGCGGCGATGCGGAAGGTGGCGGCGGCCGTCCACGCCGCCCACGTCAAGGGGATCGTGCACCGAGATTTGAAGCCCGGCAACATCCGCGTCGGCGACGACGGTGAACCCCACATTCTCGATTTCGGATTGGCCAAGCTGACGGCGTCGGATGGCCCCGGACCGCACGATGCGTCCCTGACGCTGACCGGGCAGTTCATGGGCTCTCTGCCTTGGGCGGCGCCGGAACAAGTGGAAGAGGCCTCCGAACGCGTGGACATCCGCACGGACGTCTACGCCCTGGGCGTGATTCTGTTCCATGCGCTGACGAGTCGCTTTCCCTATGTCGTTGCCGGACCCATGCGTGCGGTCATGGGGAACATCCTGCACCAGGAGCCGCCCCGCCCGAGCACCATGCGGACGGGCATCGACGACGACGTGGACACCATGGTCCTGAAATGTCTGAACAAGGACCAGGACCGCCGCTACCAAAGCGCCGGCGATCTTGCCCGGGACATCGAGCGATACCTGAACGGAGAGCCGATCGAAGCCAAGCGTGATAGCACCTGGTACGTGCTTCGAAAGGTCGTTCGTCGCCATCGCGTGTTCGCCGCGGCCGCACTGATCCTGTTGATTGTGGTCGGCGCCTACGCGGCCACGACCACGGTCCTGCTTCAACGGGCGCGATTCGCTGAAAGGGAGCAGGCGCGGCTTGCCGACGATGCGCGGGCGAAGTTCCGCCTGGCCCACCAAACCGTGCAGGCGGTTCTTGACGAACTTGGCCCGCGGCTTGAGAAGATCAGCGGGGCGGGCGGCGCCAGACAAGCGATTCTCACGGCGGCCTACGGGTCGCTTGCTCCGTTGGTCCAGGAACGATCGGATGACCCGGCCCTGATCCGCGATCTGGGGCGCACGTATTTCCTCCTCGGCGACATCGCGCTCACCCTTGGGAAGACCGAGGAGGGGCGGCGGCACCTCAATGCGGCCTTGGAGATCCGTCGCGGACTGGTGAAGGACGAGCCTGGCAACCTTAACCATTCAGCCGACCTGTCGATTAACCTGGTTCGTTTGGGGGACAGCTACGGGGATCACGGCGACAAACGCACCGCCCTGGAGTACTACCTCGAAGCGCTTCAAATCGACGAACGGCTCGTCGCGAGCGATCCGCCTAATGCTCACTTCCAGGACAATCTCGGTTGGAGTTATCAACGACTCAGTGTGCTGGCCGAGGTGTTTTCCGAACTCCCTTCGGGGGAAAATCTCCTTGCACGGGCAACTCGAACGCTCGAGCTGGCCGTCGAAGCAGAGCCTGAAAACGCGATCCGCTCGTTCGGACTGTTCTCCATGAGGGTGGCCAAGGCGGTCCAACTGGAGCGCCGCGGTCTGCCCCATGAGGCCCGCCAGGAGTATGAAGAGGCCATCCCCCTTGGAGAACAAGCGGTCGCGTTGGAGCCTGACAACGCACAACTGCTTCAGCCGTTGCTCGTGGCGTACAACAATTATGGTTTCTTGGTTCACCAGGACCACCGAACGTCCGAGGCCAAGCAGTGGATCGACAAGGCGGAGCCGCTCGCACGTGCCCTGTTCGTCGACGCCCCCAACGACCCGCGCATCGCTCGGCACCTGAGCAATATTCTCTGGCGGCGTGCGGAGTTCGCAATGGAGGAAGACGATTGGGCCAAGGAAGACGAAGCCCTGCGCGAAATCCTGCAAGTCGTCGACGAAGTTCTCGGTGCGCGCCCGGACGAATTCACGATGCTCGAGACGAAGTTCCGCGCTTTGGGGTACCTGGCTCAACGACGCCATGCCCGCGGTGAGGCGGACGGCGTCGCGTCGATGACCGAGGAAGCGCTGCGGATCGCCGAGGAATTGGTCGACAGGCCCGAGGCCGATGAGGAAACATGGAGCCAGTACGGCCATTTGCTGCGAAACGCCGTTCCGGTGGAGTTCCGCGACTATGATCGCTCGATCGCCGTTCAGGAACGGGCCGTTTCGCTGGCCGGGGATCAACTGCCCGCCGCGCTTTCCAATCTTGTCGAGGCGCTGGTGGCCGGCGGAGACATCGACCGCGCCCGATCGGTACAGGTCCAAGCGCTGGCGATGCTCCCGTCTGTTGACTCGCCCCTGCGGCGTAAGGTTCTAGCCGCGTTCCCTTTGGATTCTGACGACAACCCAGTGTCTCCCGACACCTCGTTGGACGCCCCCCGCCCGGATGCGCCGAAGTAGCCGGACGGATCCACCCCTGCGGTTCCGCGTCGAACCGAAGCCCCGCTCGCCCTGCTTCGATACCAATGGGCCACGACACCGGCCCGTCCTGATTCGAGAACCTACCGCCAGTCTTCGCTTGATGAACGGAAATAAGCTGTTACAATGCAATTTATCGACCTGCAATTTATTGTCGCTGACGAATGGTTTTCCGCGTGACGACCGGGCTTGCCTTACGCTTCTGTATGTAGCCGGGGAACGTGAACGCCGTTGAGCTTGTCGCTGGAGCGTTCAGCAGGCTCCGGGCGTTCTCGGTGGTTTTTTTGGCCCTTAAGAGAACCAGACATGCACGGTGGTCACGATGGCGGGCATGCCGAAGATGGACTCAATTACTCCCTGCCCAAGGTTGAAGAACCACAGGCGATGACGTTGTCGGACCGACTTCGGAAGCGGGTCGTCGAACCGTTCTTCTTCGCATGCAACGCCGCTGCGGTAGTCACGGAGATCACTTTTCCGTCTTTCGAGGGCGACGAGGATCCAGCGCCGAACCCTGGTCATCCGGCCTGCCGGGATCATTCGCAAAGCGATTTCTGTCGCGAGTCCTGGCAACTCCATCTTGCCGAACTGGCACGGTGTCCACAGACGCATTGGCACAGGTGTGAATTCGGCCGGTTCTGCGCAGTCGTGCCGGTCGTCTTTGATGGTCGGTGCTTCGCTACGGTCAAGCTTGTCTGCCCGCCCGACGAGTCGGAACAGCGGTTCGAAAGCCTGATCAAGGTCTTGGACGCCCTGGTCCGCGATTTCGTGATTGCGGAGGCTGGTTTCCTCGGTAACGTTCAGCACCACGGGTCGTTCGCGGAGGAAGCCTCCGACGCTGGAGCGGAATCGGTCACGAAGGATCCAAGCCATCCCTTGGTCGTACGGGCGATACGCTATATCGAGGCGAACCTTTCAAGTCCTCAGTTGACTGTAGGCCAGGTTGCTCAATCGCTCGCGGTCAATGCGAACTACCTGAGCACGGTCTTCCGAAGCGACGTCGGACAACGGATGGGCCGTTTTATCGCGTTGCGGCGCATGGAAATGGCGCGCGGGCTATTGGCAACCACCGACCTGCAAATCAAGCACGTCGCCCTCGACACGGGCCATGCCAATCCGAACTGGTTTGCGCAGGTCTTTCGCGCGTACGTCGGTGTTTCGCCAGTTCAGTATCGCGCACGATTACGGCGCTCGAGCGCCTGAGGAGGCTATGGGTGGTCCCGGGCCAGCTCACGAATCTATGGCAACGTACCCCGTCGGGACGTTCTTCGCGCGGAGGCAACTTCGATGTCGAGGCACCGTATCCTGCGCAGGATTTCTCGAATGGGCATTGGATTTCTCATGTCAACGTGACTTTTTGTATCAAACGACGCCCATCAACGGTAGTTTATAGGTCGCTTCATTCTTGAGGTGGGATCGTGAAAGGGTCAATCGCACCGCGGCGACACTGACGGCGTCGTTCGGGCCGCCTGGGCGGCGCCGAGGGAGTAGATGCGAATACCGAATGCGCGTCGTGGATCGGGCGGAAGTCCATGCCCGCGCAAGCGTGGGCATGGCACCCAAGGTAAGTGAAATTACGCACCGCAGGCACCTGGGTGCGCGTGGCGTGGCAAGTCATTCCAAAGAGGCTCATGGGAGGTCTGTGATGAACATGGAATCAGCACCCCACCGTTTCCGTAGGCTGTGGTTGGCGGCCGCCGCACTGGCGGCTTGCGCTTGGACCCCGGTCGTTCCTGATGCAAATCGAATTGTCCGCGTGGAGCAGGGCGACGGCTCGGACGACACCGTCACCGTGGAGATGCGTGATTTGGGGGACGGGCGGTTTGAGACGATCGTCCGCATCGGCGAACCGATGGACCGCTCGGCGGCGGTCCGGCGAGCCGCGCCGCGTCGCGCCGTGGCCGGCACGACGGTGTGGTACGTGGATGCCAACGCCACCGGGGCCAACGACGGCTCGAGTTGGTGCAACGCGTTCACCGATCTTTCCCAGGCCTTGCAGAACGCGGCGGCAAACAACGTAGGAACGATGAAGGTCGCCAAGGGCAGTTACGCACCCAGCACCATCGGGCTGAGCGATCCTCGAACGGCAACCTTCGTTCCGTTCTGGGCGACCAGTGGATGCGAGATGATCGGTGGATTCGCCGGATGCGGGGCTCCCGATCCGGATGCGTACGACCCGGAGACCAACGTCACTACGCTCAGCGGCGATCTGGGCATCCAAGGGGACGACTCAGACAACGCGTATTCCGTGGTCAAGGACGTCAATGGTGTTTTGTCCGGTCTGTTCAAAGGGTTCATGGTGACCGGCGGCAATGCCAACGGGCCCCTCCAGAGCGGCACGGACATCGGCGGCGGAGCGTTCTTTTCCGGCAGCCCTATCGTGCAGCGATGCAGATTCGTGAGCAACAAGGCGCGGCGAAACGGCGGTGGTGCCTACTTCACGCATGGCGTCGGTCAGACGGAGTTCAGCCCGCAAGTGGACCAATGCCGTTTCGATTTGAACCAAGCCGGGTCCGGCGCCGGAGTCTACTGCGTAGCCCGCAGGGCAAAGTTTAATGGTGGTCGGTTCGAAGCGAATCAGGCCTTGGGGTACACGGACCAAAGCGGGTTCCACGTTCTTGGCTGGGGCGCTGCCGTCCTTTTGAACCCGGGCAACATTTCCGGGGGGGCCAACGTGACGGAGTTCGCGAACCTGACTTTCGCGCGCAATGATGCCGAGGACGGCGGCGCCATCCATAGCGGCGGCAGTCCGAGCCTCGACAATGTCCGGTTCAACACCAACCGAGCACGCCGAGTGGGCGGCGGGCTCTTCAACTTCGGCTTCCAACAACTGGTCCCGACGTCCGGCCAAGTGACGATGACCAACGCGACGGTTGCGGACAACGTAGCCACGCTGCAAGCAGGCGGGCTATTCCTATCCGAGGGGACGCTGGACCTGAAGAACTCCAACATCTGGGCGAATACGGCCATGCAGACCATGGGCGTGGAGGATCCGCAGATCGGTCTGTTCGCCATGGCCGCCACGGCCAACTGGTCGAACGTCGAAGGAGGGTGGAAAGGCGCCGGAACCAACAACTTCGACGTCAATCCGCGCATGACCCCGGACGGTCACCTCTCGGCGGACTCGCCGCTGATCAACGCGGGGGATCCGGGCTTCGTGCCCAGTCCCAGCGGAGCCAGCGAGGGCGATGCCGACCCGCGCATTCACGGCGGGCGGGTGGACATCGGAGCGGACGAGTTCCGCGACACCGATGCGGATGGTCTGCCGGACTATTGGGAGGCGGCTTACGCCGCGGCGGCGTCCGTGGTCAGCGCCACCGCCGACCTCGGTCCCAACGACGATCTGGATCTCGACGGGATGACGAACCGGGAAGAATACGAGCAGTTCGGCAGCAAACCCGTAGGCGCAACCCAGTGGGTCGACTGTACAACCGGCGACGACACCTACGATGGGTCTTCTCCAACGTATCTGGGCGGCCTGGCAGGTCCCAAGAAGAACATCCAGACGGCACTCGATGCCGCGGGTGACGGCGACACGGTGATGGTCATGCCCGGAACCTGTTTTGGAGCGCTGAACCGGAATCTGGACTTCCAGGGGAAGGGGAAGGTGCTCCGCTCGGTCACCGGTTCGGCTGGGACCATCATCGACGCCGAAGGGCAAGGGCGGTGCTTCAACTTTGCGACGCAGGAGACCAATGCGAGTGCGGTCGTCGGGTTTACGATGCAGAACGGGATGGCCGACTTCGGTGGCGGAATACAAATCCTGAATGCAGCGCGACCGCAAGTGAACGATTCGATACTGAGGAATAACGCCGCGACCACGTCGGGCGGTGCGCTGTACATCGAGCGTGCCGGTGGGAGATTCGCGAGGATGTCGATCGATCCGGGCACGGCCGTGAGCACCGCCGAGGCGGGGGACGTCATTAACAGCCACGTGCAAGTCGACGGACCTGTGACGGTCATGAAGGGAAAGCTCCGTCTCGATGAGAGTTGGGTGGACGGCGCGGAAGGTCAAGTGAACCTCGATCAGGCCGCGATCATGGAGGCCCGGACGAAGGTCACGGCGCGGACTTCGTTGATGGGGGCGGGTGAACTGAGTCTGCCTGACGAAAACTCCTCGCTGGAAGTCGACGGCAGTGCGTCCGCGAGTCCCGTCGGAGTCGCCGTGGATCGGGTAAGGAATTTCGGGAGGGTGACGATTCGCGCCGCGGGGCTTGCCGGCGGCGATGTGGACACTGAACGAATGCGGTTTGAAAAGAACGCGACCAAGCCGTCGACGTTTCGCGACGCGTTGGTCGTCTTGTCGGAGTCGAGCAGCGAATTCGGCGGCGAACTGGCCGTGGACGCGGAGACTTCCATCGAGAACAACGCGTTTCTGTCCATCGGGGACCGGTACTTCAACCTGGACCCGGATCCGGAGGCGGCCGTGCGTCCGACGCTTACGGGAAACACGTTCAGCGTCACCATTCCTTCCCTCCCCGTCATCGTCGCTTCCCCGGCGGGTATCGCGCCCCTGCCGAAGCTCATGGAACTCCGCAGCCCGGACGTGGACTGCGTGGGTTCCTGTCAGTCCGGCGCGTACCAGGTTGCGGCGAGCCCCGGCTATATGGACACCTGGGCGATGGAGGAATTGGAGATACAGGCCCGTGCCAAGGTGTCCCTGACGAATCGCCCGAAATTCAACTTCCAGGGTGATCCCACGGCGCGGGAGGCCCTGTACGTGACCAACCTCGTGCTCGGCGACGACGCCGTCCTCAACGTTGGAGCAGAGGCGCTCTACTACAAAACGCTCACCATGGGGACTGGGGCGCTAATCAAAAAGGCGGCACTGCACGGGTTGTCGTTGAACCGCCTGAGTCTGATCAGCGACGAGGAGTTCGCGGTGCGGGTCGTCAAGCGGCTCACGGACATGGTGGACTTCGTGCCCAGCATCGGTCCGCTTCCGGCGTCGCCGCTTCCGGAAGGCGAGATCGCCCGACTGGGGGACGTGCTGACGATGAAGACTCGTCGCAGCAGCCTGTTGCCCTCGGCTTCGTCCGTCGAGGCGAAGGTGGAGTTTGATCGCGCCGCGGAGGAACAGGTAAGCGTACGGTTCAACTACCGTTGGGTGCAGAATGCGAGCGCGGAACTGATCGTTCGGATGAGTGATTCGCGGGACATCGGGATCAACGACGTGGAGGTTGCGCGGGTTCGGGCGCCGCTCGCCGGGCGGCCGGGTTCCATCGGCAGTCCGGAGTATGCGACCTTCTTAGGGAAGTTCCCGCGAGGCGCGTTGAACATGACTCGCGCTGTGTACTTGTCCCTCGAACTGCGCGGCAAGATTTCGGAGGTTTATATCAAGGATTTGGAGGCGGTGATCCGCTGTGCCTACCGCGGCGAGGATATCAGCGGCGACAACCTTCTCTCGAACGCCGACTACAACTACGCCCTAAACTCTTACGGCGCGGAACTGCCCGACCTGTATCGACCACGCTGGTGCATAGATACCCTGAGGAGCGAGGATGGGCGCATCGACGTGAACGACATGCTGAGCTGGGACAGCTTGATTGACCAGGCGGCGACCGCGGCGCGCCCGGACGGACCGCCGGAGGACGTTGTCCCGACTGACAGCGGGCGCACGTTCAGTCCCAACCGCTGGATCATGGGTGGCAAGTCCACCCAGGCGGCGGACCAGGAGGACTATCTGTACAGCCTGAACATCAGCGGTCTGGAGCTGGACGCCGCGGGAAACACGTTGATCCATGCTGGAGCGCTGGACGATCTTCCTCAGCGTCCGGCCAGCCTGCCGGGAACAAAAGGGTACCGGTCCAACGGGCGCTTCACCGTAGATCGTCTAGGTCGAGGGTATCAAATCCACGGCGCGCAGGGCTTGGTGGACGTGACCGCCGGCGTCGCCGTCGTGCCGTCCGGTGAACGAGTTTTCGGCGGGCTGAACGTGAAAATTGGAGCGATGGTGACGGCAGCGACCACGGCGTCGTCGGCGGCCGTTACGGGCGAGCCGCTACTCGATGCGGCATTCAGCCGTACCGAAGACCAAGTTGTTTACGTCGTGCCGGTTTTGGTGACCGCCGCCGCCGGCCATACCTACAAAACCGCGGCGAAGCTCCGACTGACGGCGGGGGGCCCCAACCCCTATGAGGTCGAACAACTGTACGGCGTCGATCCGGCCACGGATGCGATGATCAACGTCGATCCACCCGAAGCGAGTGACATTGACGTGCAGCAGGTGCGGGAGCTTGAGATCGACACCGCCGGAAAGCTCTGGGTGCTCAGCACCAAAGCGAGCGGCCACAACAAGTGGCTGCTGACCTATGACGAAGCCGTCGGCACCGCCAGCGAACAGCGGATCAACCTGCGTGACGTCGCGGCGCAGTTGAGGAGTCCGACCAGTCTGTTGGTCTCGCAGGA
Source organism: Planctomycetota bacterium (assembly GCA_038043285.1). Taxonomy (GTDB): domain Bacteria; phylum Planctomycetota; class Phycisphaerae; order UBA1845; family UBA1845; genus JBBTCJ01. Next base: position 18,854 of record JBBTCJ010000133.1, read on the forward strand.
TGGCGCCGCGGTATACCTCGCCGACGGGTTCGATCCGACGGCGCCCGCGAACCGCCAGCTCTTCCGTTTCGGATACACGACGACAGCGAACAGTACGGCGGGCCTCGTGCTGGAGCAGGTTGTCGAAGTCTCAGGCATGCAGCACGTGACGGGTGTGACGGAGAATCCCGGCGATGGGGCGCTTTTTGTCACCGGGTTCAATGCCGCGGCCTACGATGAGTATGCGACATTTAATGAGGGCGATGCGATCGCCGCGACGGCGTCGCTGGCGGTGGTCTGTCCGGGGTTTGACTTGATCACGGCCGCGGAGTTGACAGGCTATCCTCTGGCCTTGCCCCTGGGCACGACGACCACCTGCCGGCGGGAAGCGTGCACGACAATCTGCCGCCCCCTGTTGAACGGGCCGCAGCCGGAGACGAATCCGACCGCGAAGAACCGTTACCTCTCGTTCGTGCCGAGCAATCCGGGTCAGGAGACGGCCCTGCGCATCGTGCCCACTTTGCTGCACGAGCCGCCGGCGCCGGCCCCCGCCGGCACGCCCGACTGGTCGCCGGTGGAAGGGTTTGCCCGGTATGTCAACGCGATTCGCGATGAAAACGACCTGCCGGTGTTTGATTGCCCCGACTCGGCCGTGCGCCATACGTCCTTCAAGTGTGCGCAGCTGGGCTGTCAGCCGGAATACCGGGATTGGGCTGCGATCACCGGCGGCGAGGCACTGCACGTCACCGGGCGCGTCATTGTCCCCAGCTCGACGTACGAGGTGTCGCACCTGGCGTCCAGTTGCACAGGCAATGAGGCGACGTGCACCACGGTGTCGGGTACTCTTGCGGTCCCAACGGCGAGGTTCGGCGACGTGGATCCGGTTTCGGGAGGGCTGAACGTTTTGGACGTGGCCGCGCTCGTCGACAAGGTTAAGGATCTCGCCAGCGGGACAATGCTGAAGCCGCGTGCGCAGTTGCAACCGGTGCTTCCGAATCCGCTGGCCAATACCAACGTCTTGGACATCGCCACGGGAGTGGACGCGTTGAAGGGGAGGCGTTACCCGTACACTCCGGACTCCGGCGACTGTTGTCCGGGTGAATCGATTCCGGGTCTTTGTCCGTAGCGTGTTGTAAGAGCATTGCGTGTTGGTCCTGTCGGTTGACACGGCCGCGGCGTTCCCGGCTCATGCCGGGACCGGCGCGGCGTGCACCGAGGGGATGCGTCGGCTGAGTTGAAGAGGAGGGTGGCGGATGAAGCGCGGGCTTGGTCTTGCATGCGCGGTGGTGTTTTGTGTGGGTGGGCAAGCCTTGGCCGCCGCTGCGGCCCAATCCGCGGCGGTCGATAAGCGGCAGGCCAGCGATGGCGCGGCGGGAGCCGGGCGAGAAGGCGGTGCCGCGCCTCAAGGCTTCCGGATCATCGAGCAACCTGAAGCGCTGGTCATTGCCCGGGAGAAGGGCTGGCTGGTGCGGCAGGGCACGCCGCTCGGCGGCGCGATCGAACTCCAGCGCCTGGTCAACGGCATTCCTCATTACTACGCCACCGAGAATCGGTCGGCCGCGGACAGTTTGAGCACCGACGAGTGTTGGCCCGGAGGAACGGGGGGCCTTTCGCTTGAGGGAACCGGCGTGCGTCTGGGCATATGGGATGGCGGACGCGTTCGGAGCACGCATCAGGAGTTCGGCGGCCGCGTGACGCCGCGCGACGACGCATTGACGAATATCGACCACGCCACGCACGTTGCGGCAACGATGATTGGGGCCGGCCTGTCGCCAGTGTTGTCGGGCTGGCCGGCGGGGCAGTCAAAGGGAATGGCCCCCCAGGCTCTGCTCGACAGCTACGACTTCAGCAACGACCAAGCGGAGATGGGGACGGCCGCTGCCGGAGGACTTCGGATTTCCAACCATTCATATGGAACCATCTCCGGCTGGACGTTTGGCAACTTCGGCCCGGGCGTGGGATGGTACTGGTTCGGCGACGTGACGGTAAGCCTGGTCGTCGATTACGGCTTCGGGTTTTACGATCCCCAGGCCAAGGCTTGGGATCGCATGGCCCACGACCACCCGCACTATTTGATGGTGAAGTCTGCGGGGAACGATCGCAATGAGGGACCGGCATCGGGTACGTCCCACTATGTGTTCATCGGCACGAACTGGGTCACCAGAACCACCGCGCGCAGCCTGGACGGCGACGGTGGGTATGACTCCATCTCGTATGCCGGCGTTGCGAAAAACATCCTCACCGTGGGTGCCGCGACCGACGTCGTCGGTGGATACGCCGGACCGGGCAGCGTGGGCATGACGAGTTTTTCTTGCTGGGGTCCGACGGACGACGGACGCATCAAGCCGGACGTCGTGGGCAACGGTTTTGACCTGTTGTCGGCGTTCTCATCGAGCAACACGGCTTACGGGATCTACAGCGGTACGTCGATGTCATCGCCGAACGTCAGCGGGTCGCTGGGCCTCCTGCTGCAGCATTACCGCGACACACACGGCGGATCAGATCCCCAGGCCGCAACGCTCAAGGGTGTGGTCATCCACACCGCGGACGAGGCCGGCGCTGCCGCGGGACCGGACTACGCCTTCGGTTGGGGGCTGGTCAACACCCTGACTGCGGCGAATCAGATGACTCTGGATCAAGCGAACCCGGGTCTGATTCAGGAACTCTGGTTGTCGGGCGGGCAGGTCGTCGAGCAAACATGGGCATCCACCGGGGCGGGGCCGTTGAAGGCGACCATCTGCTGGACCGACGTGCCCGGATCGTCGCCGGCGCCCGCCCTCGACCCAGCGGACAAGGCCTTGGTCAACGATCTCAATCTGGTCGTGATCGGACCGGACAGCGTCTCGTACTTCCCGTGGATTCTCAACGGCAACAATCCCACGGCTCCGGCGGCGACAGGCGTCAATGACCGAGACAACGTTGAGGTGGTCTATGTCCAATCGCCGCCGGCGGGCACGTATACGGTCCGGATATCCCACGCTGGAACGTTGGTTGGCGGGGCACAATCGTTCTCGTTGATTCTAAGCGGCGTCGATTCCGGACCGGCACTCACGGGAGCGTGCTGCCAGTTGGAGGGATGCGCCGGAACAACGACCGAGGCCGCCTGCCTCGCCGACGGGGGCGCCTGGTACGGCGGGACGGACTGCGCAACGTTCTCCTGTCCGGCGCGGGGCGCGTGTTGCACCGGATGCCCTCCGAGTACGGCGTGCGAGTTCTATACACTTTCGGAATGCAATGATATCAACGGTCGCTGGCAGAGCGGCATCGACTGCAGCCAGACGACGTGCGCAATGCCCGGCAACCAATGCGCCACGGATAGGTTGACCGCAACGGAAGGCTCGACGTCCTTTGATAATCGTTGTGCGACGAATGACGGTCCATCGTCCATCGTCTGTGACGGCGCCTCTTCGACCATCGGCAGCGATATCTGGTATGGCTATACGGCCACCTGCACCGGCACTCTCTCCATCGACTTGTGCGCCGACACCGATTTCGACGCCATTCTGCTTGTATATTCGGACGGCGATGGTACCTGCGTGTGCCCAGCCAACTCCTCGACACAGATCGGATGCGCCGACGACACGTGTGGTTTGGGTGGTGGGCCTCCACGATTATCGGTCGATGTGATCGAGGGTCGTTGCTATACGATCCGCGTAGCCGGATGGGAAGGGGCCATCGGCACGGGGACCATGTCCATAAGCTGCACTGTGTCGCTGGATGCGCCGCTACCTCTTCCAGGCGACGTCAAGAAGATGCGGTACGTTTCATTCATTCCGGCCAACGCCGGGCAACCCACGGCGATGCGCGTCGCGTCGGCAACGGATCCGAGCCAATTCTCGTACGTGAACACGCTGCGGGACGGGAACAACCAACCGGTGTTCGATTGTCCGGACTCTGGGGCGCTCCAGACGATCTTCAAATGCGCCGTGTTGTCCTGCACGCCGGAATATCGTGACTGGGGCACGGACCTGAGCGGGTCCGCGCTGCACGTGACGGGAATCGCCGTTCGCCCGGGAATGAGCTATGAGGTGGCTCATCTTGCGGCGAGCTGCGCGGGAAGCGAGCCCGCGTGTACGGCCGTCGCGGGCGGATTGATCATCGGCACCGCCGGCTGGGGTGACGTCGATGGCGACAACGCGATCAACGTGCTGGACCTGGCGAAAGTCGTCGACAAGGTGAAAGACCTGGCCAGTGGCACGTTGATCAAGCCGCGGACCCAGATGCAGCCGCAAGAGCCGAATCCGCTGGCGAATGTCAACGTGCTGGATATCTCCCGCTCCGTCGAGTCGGTGAAGAGTTTTCCCTACCCATACGCTGGGCCGGCGCCTTGCCCATAGCGGGATGATCGCGCGGATTCGCAGGAGAATCCACGCTCGCGTTGCAAAGGCGGCAGCGGGTGATGTGCGAGGGTGACGTTGACGGAAGCGCTTGCGAGTAAATAAGGATCAGCGCATCAGGCTGGGGGCGCCGGCGGCATTCCGGCCTGAGGACCACCGAGCGCGGAAAGACCGCAACTCGCGGAACGCCGCGCAGGAACACGGCGAGGCATCCGGGCAGCCCCGGCATCGGGCGCGGGGTTGTCCGTATTTGCAGCATCAGAGCGCGATTTTCGAGGAGATCAAACTGTGTCCAATTCCGCGATGATTAGGCGGCAGCCGCATCTTGGTCTCCTGACCATGTGTGTCGTCGTTGGTATGTTGCCCGTCGCCCGCAGCTACGGGCAATGCCCTGTTCAGTCGGGCTTGGTCGCCCACTGGTCCGCCAACGGGAACGCGCAAGATTCCTTCGGGGACCATGACGGAACGGCCAACGGAGACGTCACCTACCCGACGGGGAAGGTCAGCCAGGCGTTCGATTTCAACGCCGGCACGCCTTGCACCTGTTCGGACCCGACGGTTCCCCTGAGCACCTGTGCGTGCGCCTATACCCAGGTTCCGGACGACCCTGCCTTGCGGATCACGGGAACCGTGACCATCGCGTTCTGGGCGAAACGACGCTCGCTCAGCGGGGTGGACGTCATTGTGGAAAAGGGAGGCGACTGGACGCACGAAAGGACGAACTACCACGCTGTCCTGCAAGGCCCCGGCAACGGCAACAGGTTCATGTTCTTGTTTGCCGGCGGTGGAAGGGGCGTCCCCGCCCCACTCGACTTCGCCTGGCACCATTACGCGGTGGTCGCCGTAAACGGTGCGGCCGATCCTACGTTCTACGTTGACAACGTCGCGCAGACGATCGACTCTACCTTTGGCCCGGCGACGATGACCTTGTACCCGTCCACGGCGCCTCTGAACATCGGCGCGCAGGTGGATACCATTGTCGGTGGCGAAACGTTGTGGAACTACTGGGGCAACGCTGCCGTTGACGAGTTAATGATCTTCAACCGCGGGCTGTCTGCCGCTGAAATCGGGGATATCTACGCCGCCGGAGTCGCCGGCTCGTGCACCGGGACCGTCTGGTACGTGGACGCAAACGCCACCGGAGCGAACAACGGATCGAGTTGGTGCAATGCATTCACCAGCTTGTCGCTTGCCCTGGACAGCGCATTTGCAAGCAACATTTGGACGATTCGAGTCGCGGACGGCACCTACAAGCCGGATACGACGGGCTTGGTCGATCCGCGCACCGCGGCCTTCAGCCCCTTTGCGTTCTTCCACATCTCGTCCCTCATCGGCGGCTACGCCGGATGCGGCGCGCCGGACCCCGACGCCCGCGATCCAGCCATCAATCAAACGATTCTCAGCGGGGACATCGGCGTCATCGGAGACGTCACCGACAACTGCTATCACGTGGTGTTCGCCAATGGTGTGGAATCGGCGTTGATGGACGGTTTCACGCTGACCGGAGGCAACGCGAACGGGCCCGGCGGAAATTGGAAGGACTTTGCAGGCGGTGCGCGTTTCATTGGTAGTCCCATTGTCAGGAACTGCGTTTTTGAGGTCAATAATGCCACCTCCGGCGCTGGCGGCGCCTTCTGTAGACGTTCCGGGATGGGCACCGGCGGGCAGTTCCACCGGTGCATCTTTCGGAACAATACTGCGTCTGGTTTTGGCGGTGGAGTGTGGGTGGAGGGGCAAGCAAGTGTAGAGAATTGCCTTGCTGTAGGGAACACCGCATTCTCCGGCGGAGCCGCAGCGTATGCGAACGGAACCTCCGCGCTTACGATGACAAACTGCACCATCACTGCGAACGACTCCGGGAACTCAACAACATCCGGCGCCTTGTTGCTGAATGATAGCGCAAGCCTTACGTTGCGTAACTCCATCCTTTGGGACAACACGGCGCCGACCGGAACGGTGACGCAAAAGCAGATTCGTGTGAATAGCTCGGGATCGGTAATCGTCACGTATTCCGTGGTGCAGGATGACGATCCGAACGACGTGAGCGTGTACGCGGGTACGGCCAATCTGGACGACAACCCGCGATTGGACGCGAACTCTATTCTTAAGATTGGCTCGCCCGCCATTGATTCCGGTGAGAACGACGCCGTCGTCGGGGACGCCGACTTGGACGGCGCACCCCGACGGGTCGACGACGTGGGCATGGCCGACACAGGTTTGGGGACGGCGCCGATTGTGGACATGGGGGCGTATGAGTTCCAGGGGACCACCGTTGCCTGGGGCGCGTGTTGCTCGGGCGACGCCTGCGGCGCGATCTGCGAGGAATTCGTTGCCCAGGCGGCCTGCCTAACGCCTTTCGTTTGGACCGAGGGTGCGATGTGTTCGGCGGTGTGTTCCGCGGACGCAAGGTGTCGCCTGCCGGCAGGTCAAGTATTTCGCGACATGGTCAGTGACGTGGACGCCGACTTTCGCCTGGCGGATGACTTCGTGCCGTCGGCCTCGCCCATTACCACCGTCTGCTGGTGGGGAGTGTACCGTGAGCTGATCGTCAACGAATTAGACTGCGGGCCAGGCCCTGGGGACAGTTTCACCATCACCTACTTCACGGATGCATCAGCCCGTCCGAGTTCCGAAATCTCATCCCAGACGGTTACTCCCACAAAAACGAACGCCGGAACGGTCGGTGAAGGCACGTTATTATATCAATACTCGGCGACGCTGCCGGCATCGGTGTCGGTCACGCCGGGAACAAGAATTTGGATGGAGATTCGCAACGATACGTCGGGGCCGCCGTCTGTCTGCCAGTGGGTGTGGATGCCGTCGGCGAACGGCGAGGGCAATCTGCACGGCGTCGTCGACGGGGGCGGAATCTATGGTCCGGAGTCCAAGCACATTACCGCGAACGCCGCGTTTTGTCTGAACACGCCGATTGTCGCGGACGACGGCGGCGTGGTGCGCGGGGCGTGCTGTTTGTGTCCGACCGGTTGCAATAATAATGTCCTGAGAACTAATTGCAGCGGTGTCTGGCATCCCGGCGAGTTGTGTGCGGCAATCTCATGCAGCGCGCCGGCCAATGACGCGTGCTCGTCAGCGTCGCTGATTACCTCGCTGACCACTCCGTTTCACAACACATGTGCCAATACCGACGGGCCGGCCAACGTGCCGACGGACATCGGTCCGAGCAACGAAGTCCGGCGGGACATTTGGTACAAATACTATGCTGGCGAAAGTAACCCGGCTTTCACCGTCGGTGCGTGCGACTCTGGCTTCGACGATGTGGTCGCGGTGTATTCGAATGGAACCGGGACTTGTTCGTGTCCAACGGACAATACCACCCTCATTGTAGCCAACGACGAGGGTTGTGCCGGCGGATTGGCCATCGGTGGGGGGGGGCGATTCACGATTCCCGTTACGGCCGGTGTGTGCTACCTGATTCGCGTCATAGGATTTGCCGACTCGCAGGGGCTGGGTGTACTCGAGGTGTCGGCCGTGTCCGGTTCGGCGCGGGTGTACGTGAATGCCGGTGGCGAGGGAGCTAACAACGGCAGCAGTTGGGCGAATGCCTACGTCAATCTGCAAGACGCCCTTCGGCCGGCCATCGCGCCGACGGATATCTGGGTGGCGACAGGGACGTATCGGCCTGATCGCGGCTCGGGCATCACGCTGGGGGATCGGACGGCCACGTTTCAACTGAATAGCGGCGTAGCGATCTACGGTGGGTTCGCCGGCGGGGAGACGAGTGCGCTACAACGCGACCCTTACACCAACGTGACCATCCTCAGCGGGGATCTGAATAACGACGACCTTGGCGGCTGGGAACCGGGAGATCCATTGTGGGCGGAGAACGCCTACCACGTCGTGACCGGTAGCTCGGTGGACTCCTCGGCCTTTCTGGATGGGTTTGTGATTACCCACGGCCATGCGGACGGCCCTGCGCCGAATAACTCGGGCGCCGGCATGTACAACAACGGCGGCAGCCCACAGATATTCAATAGTACGTTCACCGGGAACCGTAGCGCGGGGAGCGGAGGAGGCGTGCACAACACCGGCGGAGGAAATGCCTCATTTGGAAATGCTGTGTTCACCGGAAACAAGGCCGTCAATGGCGGAGGCATGTCCAATTCCGCCAGTTCGCCGTCGTTTATCGGAGGAGGGGGGTTCCTGTCGAATTCGGCGAGCGAATCGGGCGGCGGCATGTTCAATCTGGCGAGCCACCCCGACCTGTGGCTCTGCGACTTTCAGCAGAACACGGCCGTGGATGGCGCAGCGATGGCCAACGTGGGCGGAAGTGCTCCTGTACTCCTCCAAGTGCGCATGAATTGGAACTCCGCCGACGCACGGGGCGGCGTAATGTTTAACCAGGGCGACAGCCGACCGGAGCTGAAGAGCTGCGTTCTGAGTGCCAACACCGCCACCGTCGACGGCGGCGCCATGTACAATGACGGAAGCTATCCCGTGGTGGTCAACTCGATCCTCTGGGACAACGTCCCGAATGAAATGACCAACGTCAGCAGCGTCCCGACGGTGAACTACAGCGACGTCGAGGGCGGATTCGTCGGTGTTGGCAATGTCAACGCGGATCCGTTGTTTGTAGACCCCCAGACTGGGTATTTTAGCATCGGGGCGGGTTCGCCGTGTATCGACGCGGGAGACAATCGCGCCGCGGCTGGATGGAATCCTCTGGATTACGGCGGAAATCCGCGGTTTTACGACGATCCGGCCACGGTGGACAAAGGCGTCGGCCCGGCGCCGATTATCGACATCGGGCTTTATGAGTACTTTGACTGTAACGGCAATGGGATCTACGACGCGTGTGACTTGACCTGTATTCCGCCGTGCGACGTGCCGGGGTGCGGCCTGTCGGCGGACTGCAACGCAAACCTCATTCCAGACTCCTGTGAGAACCGCAACGATTGCGACAATGACAACGTCCCCAACGATCCGGTTTGCGGCGAGCCCGTGCCCGAGCAGGACTGCGACGGCGACAACCTATGCAACAACACCGAGCTATTGAACTGTCCGGCACCTCCGCCTGCCGGTTCGATTGACCTGAACGCCGGCTGCCGGGACTGCGCCGGCGCCGGCTGGTCGAGCAACGGCATTCCCGATGCCTGCGACATCGCCGCCTGCACCGGTAATCCTGGTTGCGCGGATTGCCCGGGCGGCACAGGCAACGGCGTTCCCGACGGCTGCGAGCCGGATTGCAATAGCAACTTGGTGGCCGACAGTTGCGACATCGCCGGCGGAACGAGCATGGATTGCGATGCCAACGGCGTTCCCGATGAGTGTGTCGGGGGTATCACGGGCGTGTGCACCACCGCCACCCAGAGTGGAGCAATCAGCGATTCCGCGACCACCGGGGGCCAATCCGCCCAGGACACGTCGCTGACCGTGACTCAAGTCGAGGTCGTCGTGGACGTCAACTTTCAGGTTGCCTCGCTGCAGATTGAGGAGGGCGGCGTCGTCAACGTGACCGGCGAGACGGTTGGTAACCTGACGGTGACGGAGGCGGGCGGCATCCAAGTGGAAGGGCAACTGTTGGTGGCCAACGACCGGACCATTGATGCATCGAGCGGTACAGTGGCCATCGATGCCGGCGGGAACTACGGGCCGGCGCCTGGGGCGACGGACACCTCGGTCACCCTGCTCGCCTCGAACGTGACCATCTCCGCGGGAACCGTACCTCCTGCGGGAATTACCGCCGGAACGTCCCCTCTTCCTGGGGGCCACATGACCCTGACCGATGCGATGTCCGTAACCACCGGCACGTTGTTGATGGACGGCTCGACGGTTCCGCTCCAATGCGGGGGATCGGTGGCCTCCGTGCAAGGCG
>JBBTCJ010000134.1:0-30871 GCA_038043285.1 Planctomycetota bacterium
CCCGCTATCCACGAGTTGGTAGTTGCGGATTGCTCCCAGGCCGGGGTCGATTACACTCGGAGGGGGTCAGGACTCTGTGGCCCTCTGGTTGCGGATTGCTCCCAGGCCGGGGTCGATTACACTACCTCGCCCCTAACCTGAGCTGCCGCAAGGAGTTGCAGCAAAAGGAGGCTAGAAAAACTCGAGTTGACGTGGCGGGGATTCGATGGGTTTGCGCCGTTTTCCCCAGAACACGTGCATGCGTTCGTACTGCTTGTCGGTGATGGTGATGACCCGGACTTCGCAGTCGGGGGGCAGGTTTTTCTCGACGCGGTTGGCGTGGACATCGGCGTTTTCCTCACTGGCGCAGTGTCGAACGTAGACAGAGTATTGTAGCCGCCCGAACCCGTCTTCCAAGAGCTTCTTGCGAAACCGTGCGTAGGCGCGACGCGCGGCCTTGGTGTCGACGGGCAGATCGAACATGGTCAGCACCCACATGCAGCGGTACCCGCTCAGTTGCACGAGACGGGGATCTCCAGCTTCCGTTCACCTCCTTCCAGAACGCGCACGAGGGAGGCCATCATTCGCGACAACCCGACCATCAACGGGCCGGACTCAGCGGCGGTAACGACCGTTTCGGTGAGCACCCCGAGCAGGGACTCCTTGGCCTCCCGATCGACTTCGGTTTTTCCGCGCGCGACGAGATCGCGCACTCGCGCGTCAACGAGGGGCCGCAGAGGCTCCACGAGATCATCGGCCAGGCAGAAGGCGTTGTAGCGGTTGCGGTGGTGAAACCCGATGGAGGGGTGCAACCCCGCGGTGCAGATCGCCCGCGCCACCGCCGCCCGCAACGCCATGTAGCCGTAATTCAGGAGATTATTGGGCGGAGGTCCTTCGGGATCGCGGTGGAAGCGACCCCCCAGTGGTCCCCCCTTGGTAAGGGGGGAAGCGGATCGGTCGCTCGCGCTTCCCAAGATCGCGTCCTCGGCGAAAAGGGCTTTCCAATAGACCTTGGCGGCGTGGGCCTCGACGTTGGAGGGATCGCCGGAGCGGACGGAGCGGGCGAGCGCGAGGAGCTTTCGGTGAGCGGGGTCGTTGGGTGAGATGATTTTGGCCTGGGCGTGAATCTTGGCCTGGACGAGTTGTCGCCAGATTCGTTTTCCGCAGGGTCGGGTGGATTCGACCTGGAGTCTGAGGCGTTCGGTGTGCAGGGCGTTTCCCTCGATGGGGTAGACGAGGGCGGCGGGGTGGTGGTCTTGTCCGCAGACGATGAGGACGGCGCCGAAGCGTGCCAGGGTGGTGAGCAGGGCGTGGGTGTAGGTGACGGCGGGGTGATCGACGATGACGACGCCGATGTCCTCGCAAGGGATGGTGGCGACGACCTCGCGCTCGCGGGTAAGGACGAGCTGGTCGTCCTTGATGGAGAGGTACGTCGGTCCGGTGGAGATTTCGACAGTCCGCTTAATCATTGGCGTTTCGGATCCGGCCGAGGAGGTCGACGGTGACCTTTTGCGCCTTGAGAGAGTTCGCTGTTTTGACGAGTTTCTTGATTTTTTTGTCAGGTCGGGCGTCCGCGTGGTCAACGAAGTAGAGTTGACCCTGTGTGGAAGCACTCGTGCGGAAGATCATCAGGCTTTCGGATGTGCCGACCCGGGCAAGGACAGTGTCCCCAGGCGATAACGACATGACAAAGCGCGCGCCCGGAGACGATGGATGGGATCGTTGATAGAGGAGTTCTCGGTCGCGAACACGTCGGGCGGCTTCCAGGCGTGTCACCCACACGCCCTCGCGTTTTGCTCTCCCCCGGGAGATCGTTACCTCGAAGATGGAGACATGGTGCGTGCTACCCGGCTTCACATACGCGCGACCTCCGCGTATCGGTTGAATCGTTAGGTCTCTTTTCAGCAGTCGCACCTTCTTGACGATGGTTCCGCTGGGCATTATGAGCGGTTCCTTCCAGACTTCGGCGGGGATTTTCTGTTTTTCGTCGGGGTTGAGGCCGAACTGTCTGAGGCGTTCGATGACCAGGTCGCGGATGGTTTGGTCGCGGATGTCGTCGATCATGGCGAGGGTGAGGGCTTCGAGGGGTTTTCGGTAAGCGAATCGTTGGGGGTCTTCGACCCAGTTTTTGGCCCAGGGCCGGGGTTGATCGGGTGCGGCGCAGCGTTGGGGCTTGTGGGTGGGTCCGTAGAGTGTTTCCTCGTGGAGGGCGCCGCGGACTTTTCGGCGAGCGCGATGGGAGACGTTGATGGCGTTGACGGTTCCTTCGAGGTCGGCGCGGAAGTCGGGCCAGGGTTCCGGGAGGGCGTCGGAGGGCATGCCCTGGGGTTTATAGAGCTTGGAAAGCTGGTGCAGGCGTGAGCGGTTCATGAGGGCGATGACGACGGCGTCGACGGCGTGGTGTCGGTGATCGTCGCGGTTTTTGACGTTGAGATCATCGTTGCGAAGGACGGTGTCGAGCCCCCAGCGGCGTCTGAGATCGGCGACGAGTTGTCCCTTGGTGCAGACGACGTCGGTTCCGAGACATTCGACGTACTCGCTGACCTTTCGGGTGATGTAAGTGGTGTCGTTGAGCTGGCGAGCGACGAAGTCGTCAAGCTCGATTTGTTGCAGCCGGAACTTGCGGAGTTTGCCGTAGGGAAGGGATTGAGCGCGTTGCAGGACGGCTTCGTACTTGTCGGGGTTGGCGCCGGCGAGCCATTCGTAGGGGGTTCGGTCTTTCTTGTCATGGTTCTCGTCGCGGAAGCAGACGACGCGGTTCATGAGGGAGTTGTCGAGGCTTCGGTCCTTGGGGAGGACGTGGTCGACGTCGATTTCTCCCCCGAAGAGTTGGGCCAGGCTGATGGGGCGGCCGGAGTAGAGGCAAACTCCCCCCTGCTCGCTCCAGAGGCGGTAGCGGTCGATGGCGTCCCTGGTGTCTTTGACGCCGTGTTCGCGGATTTTTTCGGCGGCCTGGTCGCGCAGCGTCTGTCGCTGTCGGTTGTCTTTGGTCAGTCGGGCGCGTTCTTCGGAGGTTCCCTTCACTTCGCGTGCGAGTTCGATGTGAATTCTGGCGGGCTTCCCGTACTCGCGGATGATCGCGTTGACCACCTTTCGGACTTCGTGGAGGGCCTGGCGGACAAGAGGGTTGGTGACTTCGGGGGGAGGCGGGAGGTTGTCGCGCTGGCTGACGACGCGTTGGTCGGGGCGGAGGTATCCTGCCTCGCGGAGGGCGGAGGGTGTTCCGTCGCGGGTCATCAGGGGTAATCCGCGCTCGAGGTGAGGCAGCAGTTTTTCGATCGCTTCCCTTGAGTAGCTGGCATAGCCCTCTTCGAGGTCGAAATCGAGAAGCACCTCGGCCTGGTCGGGTGTAAGGCCCCAGAGGTGAATCGCCTTTTCGCCTATGGCATCCTCGTCGTCGTGGAGGATCGCTCGGACGATCTCGTTGCGGCGGTCGTCGGGAGTTTTGAACCACTGGGCGCCAAGGGCATTCTTGCCGGCCAGGGCGTGATCGGTAGGCATCCCGTGGAGCTTGGTGCGTTCGGCGCGCTCGAAATTGAAACGAACGTTTTCGTAGAGGCCGAGGTGCTTGCGGATGTCGTCGAATTTGACTTCTTTTTTCCGTTCGAGGCGTGCGATGAGCTTGGACCGTTCGTCGGGCGTGAGGGGGCGCTCCCCAGCGGTGGCGGCATCAAGCAGGCGTAGGTTGTTAACTTCCTGGAGAAGGCGAAAGCGTTGGGCGGCGCGGTCGGCGCGGGGGCATCGCTTCTTCTTGGGTTCAAGCTCGCAGGTTCCGACGACGGACCTGGGCCAGTACATTTTCCGCTGTCCGAAGATGAGGCCCTTCTGAATCCAATTGTCGTCGGGCATGGGGTCGTAGAGTTTCGTTCGCAGTTCATCGGTCAGGATGGCGGGGTGATGGGGGCGCTGGGCCTCCCAGACGGCCTGGAATTCGCCGGTGTACATGTCGCGGCGAGTATGTCGGCCGCGAAGGCGGGCGAGAGCGTCGTTGCCCTGGAGAGTCGCAAGGTGTTCCCCGAGGGTTCGGCGTCCGCTGGAGGTAATGTCGCTTTGCAGCGAGTTGATCTCCTTGAGCATGTCGGAGGTCTCCTTCTTTCTGCCGCGGTCGGTCTTTCGGTTGGAGAGAAAGCCTCGGCGTTGCGTCAGGTGAAGGAGGATGCGACCGATGAGGTGCGGATCGAGGGGATGGTCCAACGCACGGCGGCGCAGTTCGTAGGGATTGAGCAACAACGCCGCTTGCTCCTGGGCCGGATCATCCGGCCACAGGCCGGCCTTTTGGAGCAGGTTGCGTACCTTGCGTTTTCGGAGCGCTCGGCGGGCGATCTGACGGCGCATGCCGCGGGCGATGCGGCGTTCCTCGCTTTTGGATTTTTCGCCGCCTTTCTGATCGCGGTCGACGCCTTCGGGGAAGACCTTCGGGGAAGACGCGGACGCCCGCGGCGAGAATCTTGCTTCCGCCCTCGTTGATTGCCGCCCAGCCGATGGAGCTTGGCCCGAGGTCCAGCCCGAGTGTGTAATCTGACATGATGGGTGTCTCCAAAAAAATTCCCCATGGACGCTTGACATTCCACGGAAAGTCGTGCACTATAGGAACAGTGTAATCGACCTCGGTCTGTGAGTCTTTTCGCAACAAGAGGAAAGATTCGCAGGCCACGCTCTACGGAGCGACCAGCCGCAACGCGCAAGCGGGGCGGCTCTTTTGTTTGATGGGCATGCGGGGCTGCGCTCTGTGTCTGGGCGTTCTTGTGGGACGCGAAGGTGATGAGTACGATCGCCCGCCGCGTAGCCGGTGCTGATGGCACGAGAGCGAACGGCTGCACACGATGGGTAGAAGGCGACCGGAACCTCGGTGACTGTTGAACGATCCATGACCTTTCGCGCTTTTCGACCCTGCGTGCGGACCCTGCTGGGCGCGGCGCTGGCCGTGCTCGCCGGCGGATGCGGCGAGGCGTTTTCCAACCTGACGGCCTCCCTGGGCGGTTCGACGGTCGGGCAGCGCGGGGACGTTCGCGTCCTGATGGTCAACAACACGCCCTATCGGGCGGTGTTCACCGTCGGCGCCTACGACTCGACCGATCCGGACTACCGGCCATTTTTCGACCAAGTCGTACTGGCCGAGGACGGTTTGATTCTCGACGGCGACAGCGAAAGCCGCATCGGGACGATCGAGTGTGCCCGGGTCTTCAGCCTCGGCGGACCGACGATGCTGGACCTCATTCGAAAGAATGTTCCAAGCGAGGATTTCGATGCCTCGGCGATGGTCGAAGGCGTCGAGTTCTATCAGATTGACGCCGACGATCCCTCCGCCGATCCTTTGTTACGAGGCGCTGCGGCCCCGTTCGAAGCGCGGCTCGGCGTCGATTTCCCCTGCGAAGCCCTGTTGATCGTGTACCTCGAACACGACGAACAGGCTTCCCCGCAGTTCCGCGTCGACTTCAAGCTGATTCCTTCGCAATCGTCGCGGTAATTCGCGCTCTCGTTTCACTTTGCCGACCGTCCGACCGCAAGACAGGCACGTTGGGCCAGGGGGCACGGTGCGCAGAACCACGAGTGCCAAGAAGCGGTCGGTTGGTGAGCCCGGCGCAGAAGCGACAGGACCGCTCCATTCTGTCGCGGCTCCGATCTCGATACGCCGTGGCATCATCCCGCTCGGAGGCCACGGGCGAAGGTACACGATAACGGAGATCGTGCTAGGCGTGGCCATAGTACGGTTCGGCGTGGAGTCCCGTCCGTTCGCGGACCAGCTCGACGATCCGATCGACCTCGGCGTTGGACAACGGGGCGACGCTCGCGGAGGCTGGACGTCGGGCGATCGTGTAGATTTGAACGAGTTTGATGCCGCCGCCGGCCTGGGCGATCTCGTGGAGTCGATCCGCGAACGCGGCGAGTTCACCGTCGCCGGGACCAACGCCGTCGATGCGCATGAACAAGGATTGAATGACAATGGGTCTTCGTCGCGCGACGGCGAGGATGTTGTCGAGAACGTGGCCCAGAGGATAGTTGGGTCGGTTCACGCGGCGGTAGTAGTCCTCGGTTCCGGCGTCGAGCTTGGCCCAGATTTCGCCGTGGTGCTCGTCAAGGATGGTCAGGCCGGCCTCGACGTTGGGGCGGATGAGGTAGCAGGCGTCGGTGATGAGGACGATCTTGGTTTCGTCCCAATGGGCGTCGCGCTTCATCCGTGCCACGAGCTTGACACTTTCGAGGAACTGCGGGCAGGCCGTCGGCTCGCCGTCGCCGGAAAAAGCGAAGTCCTGCGGGCGGCGCAGCGATTCCGGCACGTCGGCGAACTCCGGTTCGCCGAACAGTCCTCCGCTCGACACCGACGCAATCATGGCCGACAGTTCTTCCTCAAGGCGCACAACGTTCACTTCCCGCGTGCGGGGAGCGACGGTTCGATCGACCTGGCAGTAGATGCAGTCGAAGTTGCAGGCGGCGTCGGGATTGAGATTGATTCCAATGCTCAACCCGCCGCTTCGCCGCGAGATCACCGGGTAAACATAGAGATTCTCGCGCCAGTCGCGGGGATGAGAGGCGTATTGTCGAAGCGGAAGTTCGTTCACCGGTTGGGAACACACTTGGGCCGGGCAATCGATCAGTTGTCGGTGAAGTCTACGCGATGACCCGCCCGGAAGATACCTCGCGTCGCCCGCGATGCGACTATCGCCCCAGTTCCTGGCTTCTTCGAGCGGCTGCGGCGACCGCTTCGCAAATGTGTTCGTAGACCAGGTTCCGGGTCATCGACTCGATGGCCGCCTGGGTGGTTCCGCCCGGCGAGGTGACTTTCGCACGCAAGGCGCCGGCGGGTTCGCCGGTCTCCAGCATCATTCGCGCCGCCCCCAGGCAGGTCTGCTTGGCGAGGATGTCGGCATGTTGTTTGGACAGTCCGATGCGCTCCGCCGCGGCGGTCAGGGCTTCGACGAAGTAGTAGAAGTACGCCGGTCCGGAGCCGGAGACCGCGGTGATCGCGTCCATCTGCCCCTCGTCGTGGATGGCGATGGCTTTGCCGCCGGCTTCAAAGATTCGCTGGGCCTTGAGCAGGTCGACCGGTTCGGCGTAGGCCCCCTTGCACACGCCGGCCATCCCCGCTCCCACGTGCATCGGCAGGTTGGGCATCGCGCGAACGACGCGGACCTTGTGCGGCGCGAAGAGCATTTCGATCGACCTCGTGGCCACGCCGGCCATGATCGAGACGATCAGGTGTTCTTCGCGGATCAAGTCCGCAAACCCCCGGCAGACGTCGACGAACTGCTGAGGTTTGACCGCGAGGATCAGGATTTCGCTGTTGGCGACGACGGCGCGGTTGTCCGGCGTGACGGCTACGTTGAACCGCTGAGCGAAGAGGTTCCGCCGCGACTCGTTGGGGTCGGAGGCGATGATGCGGTCGGCGAACAGCAGCGTGTTTCGCACGATGGCGTGGACGATGCCCTCGGCCGCGTTCCCCGCCCCGATGACCCCGATTTCGTATTGTCGCAACATGGGCCGTTCGCTCCGCATCATACTGCCGATTGTCGATTGCCAATGGGAACGACGATCGGCGTAGCTTCAACCAGCTTGACGAGGCCGGGGACAATCTTCAATCGGCAATTGGCAATCCTCAATCGGTAATTGACAATATCGGCGTGTTGCGAATCTCCGTCGAGAACAACGCGGTTTTGCTGCCGGTGAAGGTCGTTCCAGGGGCTTCCCGGACGAAGTTCCTGGGCGAATGGGACGGTCGGGCGAGGTTCGCGGTGGCCGCCCCGCCGGAGAAGGGAAAGGCCAACCTTGCCCTCGCCGCCCACCTGGCCAAGCTGCTGGGACTGAATCGGCGCGAGGTATCCGTCGTCGCCGGTCACGGCCATCCGCTGAAAACTCTCAGGATCGACGGGGTGACCGCCGACGCCGTTCGCGCCGCGTTGTCACCCGATCGATCCTGAGGTGCAAGCCTCTTGGATTCGTCGTGCGCGCCGCCTACCCGCCCGGTTTCAGGAACTCGAATCTCCCGGCAATCAGCTCGTGCACCTCGATGGTGTTGTAGATGATGAGCGACCGTTGGAAGACGCGGATGCGACCCTCGCCGGCGACGCCGACAGTCGCTTGCGCGCTGGGGCTTCCCGTCAGATCCCACGTCGTCGGAGCGATGGTCTGTTCGATGATCCCCCGAAGCTCGGTCAAGCGTACTTTAAGCGCCTGCTCAGCCTGTTGTCCTTGTTCGTCCTGTTCTTGTCCTTGTCCGCCGCCGCCGCCGCCGCCGAACACGCCCTGTCCGCCGCCGCCACCGCCACCGCCACCACCGCCGCCCTTCCCAGCCTGCTGCAAATCGATCTGCGGAGCGCCCTGCCCGAAGTTGGGGATCTTGAACATGACGTCGGTCACGTCATAGACGCGCATGAACATTTCCTTGTCGAAATCCGCCTTGGAGGAAATGATCAACTTGTTGCTGTAGGCATGGAGCCGGGCGTTGCCCGACTCGGCCAGCAGCGGCAGAACCTCGTTCAGCACCTCGCCCACCGTGGTGGCGGACAACTGCAACGTGACCAGCGACTCCCGGTTCACGCCCTCGGAACCCAATTGGTTCCATCGGGGGATCACGTTGACCTGTCCGTTGCTCTGATCGCGGAGCCAGGTGATGACCTCGTCAAAGGTTTTTTCGTTCCAGTCGACGCGTTCAACGCGTTTTTCAAGGAGTTCGATCGCCGCGTCGGGTGAACCCAACTGGGTGATGGCCGCGCCGCCGAGCTTCGTGTCCTTGCGGCTCCACGGAGAATCCTGCGCCACGGCCGCCGTCGCCAGGCACAATCCACCGACGAACGTACAACTCAACATCCGATTTCGCATACCATCGTCTCCGTTCACGGGAACTTTGCTGCGTCGTTGAACCATGCTGCTTTCGCGGGCGGGAGAGCAGCCGAGGCCCTCATTTCCGGTTTGAGCCGCTCCACCTCGAGCAACCCCATCAACTATACCCCACGGGATCGACCGGGACCACCTCGATACAGAGCCAAAATTGCTCCGACCGGGCAGGCGATGCAACTTCGCCACTAGCCGCTCAAGGACGGCAGTCGACACCGGCCGCTTCGATGGAACCGTTAAAGCACGCCTGCATGGCCGCGAAATCATTAAGGTCCACGTCGCCGTCCGCGTCTATATCGACGTGGTCGCAGTCGGGGGTGACCGCCGAAGCTGGTCCTCCAAAACAGGCCTGGAACGTTGCGGCATCGTCGGCATCAACAAAGGAATCAAGGTCGAAATCGCCCGCAGCGAAGGGAACGGGGTCCGAGACCCCCAGGAACGCGGTTCCGGTCAGCGACGGCTCAAAGGTCAGGTTGCGGTTCCAGAAGAAGTTCATCCCCAGCACCCCGTCCAGCGCCCCGCCCTCCGGAGACGCCAGGTCGAGCATCACAAACGGAGCGCGGGAAAACTCCATCGCCCCACCGAGGGCGTTGATTTTGACGTAATCGACGTAGTAGGCGGGGATGTCAGTGACCAGCCCGCCGACGCCGCAGGCATCGACGACGAAGTCGGGCGTCATGGGAAGGTTCAGCGCCGCCGCAATCCCCGGACTCATGATCGAGGCTTGCGCTCCCGTGTCCACCATGACCCGCATGGAGACAGGCGTGTTGAACGGCCCGGGTTCGCCTTCCAGAACCAGAATCTCGGCGAAGAACACGCCGCCAGTGGGGATCGAAAGAGGACTGAGCGAAAGCTGCGTCGGCAGCGATGGCGTTTCCAGGTCCTCCGGCTCGAGCACCGGAAAATAGCTCGCGGTGGTGGCTGGCGACAACCCGCCGAAGGTCATGGCGATCGCGCGGGGATAATCGGGAAGCGCGTCCGTGGTCCGCTGGATCTGCACCTCCGGCGTCTTGTAGACGAGGTTATTGATGGTGACTCGTCGCGGCCTGTCGACGCGAATGACGGTGTTGAAGAACGAGAGGAACGGCGTGCCCATGAAGCCGGTGACCGCTTCGCCGGCCCCGCAGTCGATGATCGGCGCCACCAGAGCCGCTACGTTGGAGTGCCCTTTCAGCGCGGCGACGTTCAACAGTCCGTCCTGTCCGACGGCGGAAAGCCCGGCCGCAAACAGTCCGATCGGCTGGGTCAGGTAGGCGTTGACGGTTCCGCCCACGCCGCCGATGGGAATGGGGTTGTTGGTCATGTAGGGACCGATGAGTCCGAGCGTTACGGCGCTGCTTCCGGCGACGAGGTCCACGACGGAGCCGCTGTCGAGGATGCCGACGATGAATCGCTGCGTGGCCGGCGGGTTCAGCGGCCCGCAGACCGTCGGGGTGGGCGCGTGATAAGGGTCGCAATGATACGAGACATGCAGATCATGCTCGTAGTCGATGTCCATCGTGGACTGCTGGTTGGTGGCGGTCATGGCGATCAACGGGGAGAACCCGGCCAGCCGCGGTCGGGGGTGGGGATAGGCGGAGGTCGCCGCGACGACACCCTGCTCGCGCGGACGATCGTTGGTTCGGACATTCACGACCGTCCCGCCACGGCCAAGGCGGAGGTCGGCGACTCGCTCCGCCGCGCGTCCCGCAGCGCTCCAGGCAGCCATCGCCAGCAGCGGCGCGACGCCGAATGCGATTCCTCTACAGAATGCCCCCCGCACCTTCATGCCACGACCCCAAAATCGGAGCCTGATCCCGATGGCCCCACGACCAATCATTGGCGGGCAAACCACCGATAATCAAGGTCCGCATGTGAGGGACCGCGAAGCGCCATCGGGTGGCTTGCGGCGCCGCTTGGCACAGGCGTGACTTCGGCCGAACGGCAAGGCAAAACCCCGCTCCCGTCGAGGGGAGGGCGTAGGGTGAGCGGTGCAGGTCAAGCGCCATCGTCCGCTGCGCTCTCAGCCGCTCCGCGTAATGCAAGACCTTGTGAAGCCGGCGCCTTGGCCTTCAATCACGATTCAGGGAGCGTTCACCCGCCGCCCGAATCGGCTATCATGTCCGCGGTGCAGCGGCAGTCGTTGTTTGGGAGGGGCGCGCATGGCCTTGCTGGGCGTCAACATTGACCACGTGGCAACGGTGCGGCAGGCGCGCCGGACGAACGAGCCTGATCCGGTGTGGGCGGCCGTCGAGGCGGAGCTGGGCGGCGCCGACGGCATTACCTTTCACCTCCGCGAGGATCGCCGGCACATCAACGACCGCGACGCGAGGCTGCTCAAGGAGACCGTCGCGGTCAAACTCAACATGGAGATGTCCATCGCCGCGGAGATCGTGGGCATTGCCGTGGAACTCAAGCCCGATCAGTGCACGCTGGTGCCCGAAAGCCGCGAGGAGCTGACCACCGAAGGCGGACTCGACGTGGTGCGGCATCGCGATCGCGTGCGTGAGGCCGTGCAGCGGCTTCGCGGCCAGGGCATCGTCGTCAGCGCCTTCATCGAGCCGCTCGGCGAACAGATCGAAGCTGCAGCCGAGGTTGGTTTCCACGCGGTCGAGCTGTGGACCGGAAGTTACGCTCACGCCAGGACGGCCCCGCAGCAAGGGTCAGCGCTCGAATCGCTGCGCAAGGGGATCGAAGTGGGTCGAAGAGCGGGGCTGGAGGTCCACGGGGGACACGGGCTGACCTACCGCAACGTCGCGGGCGTCGCGGTGCTGCCTTTTGCGGAGTTCAACATCGGACACTCCATCGTCTCGCGGGTGGTGTTCGTGGGGATGCGGGAAGCCGTCCGGGAAATGAAACGCCTCCTCGCGGTTCACGCCCCGTCCGGCGGGGCGGTTTGATCGTCGCGTGGCATGGCTCGCCGAACCTCGTCCAGATCCCGCTGAATCCACAACCTCCGCGGCGCGTCGGGTCCAAGGGCGTTGACCGCCGACCGCACCCCAGGAACTGCAATCCGAGAACGCTCCTTCCGCCGGGCTTCGCAGCGCGGAACGCTCGTCAAGGCGACGCAGAAGCCCTGATCGACAAGTAGACGCGCTGGAAGGTCGCAAAATCGGCCAGGTCGATTCGGGCGTCGTCGTTGAAGTCGAAGGCGTTCAGGCAGGCCTCCCGCGGCGCGGGGTTGCCGGGCGCACCATTGAGCATGCAGTTGCGGAACCGCCAGTAGTCGGCCAGGTCGATTTCGCAGGACTCGTTGGTGTCGGCGAAGGGCATGCCGTCGGGGCGAATCCGCAATCCAAGCGGGTTTCGCTCGCAGCGGTCCTCGCGGTTGGGCACGCCGTCGGCGTCTATGTCCGGGTCGCAGCCGTCGATCAACCCGTCGCCGTCCCAGTCGCCCTCGCATTCGTCGGGCGCGAAGTCGCCGTCGCAATCCAAGCTCACGCGACCAACCACGTCGTCGTAGTCCGAATGGCCGTTGTGGTTGCAGTCGCGCTCGATGCGGAGGAAATAGACGTCCTGCTCGCCGTTAAAGGTGGCCGCGTAGGCCACGTTGGCGCAGCGATCTTCGGAGACAATGGTGGAGTAATCTCCCATCCTGCTCTGATGGTCGGGCATGCTGAGCGTGGAATTGAACACTCCTGACACGGCCACACTGGGCGACCACGTATACCCGGCGTCCATGGAATAGGCGTAGTGCAACTCCGAAAGGTGAATGTCGGCCGAGTTGCGCGTATCGTTCCACACGGCGTCGATGCGTCCTCCCGGTGCCACTGACATTGCGCCGAACCACTGGTACGCGCCGTTGCCGATTGGCTCATCATTGACCCGCATCGGAACGGACCAAGTCCGACCACCGTCCCGGCTCCGCGCGAAATAAACGTCAGTCGCGTCGTCCCATGGAACGGTGATTGTGGAGAACAGATAAACATACCCACGCGCATCGCCCGTCGAATGATCCACGGCAACCCATGCCCGTCCAAGGAGACCACCGCTCGGCCCATGTTCCGCTGTCCGGCCGGGGAACCCGACATTCCTGATGCCGTCCTGCGTAGGCACGCGCGAGGCGTCGCGGGCCGAGGTCGACCATGCGACCCTGCAACCTTCCCGCTCACACGAACCCCCATAAAGCGTCCCATCGGGTCCAACGGCCAGCGTGCCCAAACTTCCCGGATAGACCCCTACCCCCGGGACAAAACTCAACCCGCCATCCGTGGACCGCGCATCGCCATAGGCTGCCGTAGTGTAGACGTGATTTCGCCCAGGACCGTTGGTCTTGTCGATGGTGATCCAACCGTAATAGCTGCCGTAGGCGTACGCCTTTTGCGGAAACGTCACGCCGCCATCGAATGACTTAAAGTGGTCAAACACGTATGAGGCGTTCGTACCCTGGTAGTGAAAATTTCCGTCAACGTCGGCATCGACGGTGGGAAAGGAATGGATCACGCCGGGCTCAATGACTCCAGGAAACGTCCACCTGCTGCCACCGTCGTGGCTGTAAGCATATCCTGCCTCCATATCCGCAACGGGCCGGTCATATCCAGCCGCAAACTGGCGCCAGGCGATTACCAGCCGCATCCGGTTCGTGGGGTCCATGGCCAACACTGGTGAGTTGGCCGCGTCGCCGAGCATGTTGTTGCCTTCGGCGTCGACGTTGACCTGCACGCTGACGTACCCGTCGCGGTTCCACGGTTTGCCCGGACTCGTCGCCACCGCTCCCAAGGCCAACCCTGGAACATACGGCCCGGCCGGCCGTTCTCCATGGAGCCGGTATGGAAACTCTTCTCCGCCGCTCTCCGGGGAGAGTTCAGGCTTAGGGAGGTTTGGACCACGCGGAGCACCCGCCGGGGCGGGCACATCCTCGATCCCTGGACTGCGGGCTTCAGCCCGCGCAGGCGTTATGACTCCTGTCGCCGCCACCGTCGTCAGCGATTGGGGAGCGGGTATCGCAACCGCAACGGCGGGACAGGCTTCGGGTGGATCCAACGTCGGACATGGGGATTCGACGTCGAGTCGATAGACCCCAACCTCCGTAAAGGGCTTGACGGCCAAGAGGACGTAGGTCGTCTTCCCTGGACGAAGGCCCTCGACGCACACGGATGCGCTCGTCCCGCCGTTGGGGCAGCGCTCCGAATCGTCGCTGCACGCGACCGGAGTCAGCGACGCGCATTCCGTTTGCGGCGAACGCGGATCACCCACGGTGAATACCTGAATCATGGAGTCATTTGCCGGCGGGGCGCTTTCGCAAGTGGATATCCGGGCAGATTCAGTCGTCGCTATGAACTTGAACCAGACGGTTGCGGCACCCTGCCCCGAGTGCACCAACCTACAAACCCCGAAAGGGCAATCCTCATCACCCACACAAGGAAACTCGTGATTGAATCCCTCATAGCAGAACAGCCCGTCGTAACAACAGAATTCGGGGTCGCTGTCCTCGCTCCACGCACCCAAAGGGGTGAGCGTCACGCTGTCATTTGCCCCTACCCACGTGGCCTCCATCGTGTCCGTGGCACAGGAGTCGTTCGGCAGGGGGCTTACGTTCCGAGAACAGATATCGGGTTCCAGAAGGCGGCGCAGGCACAACGTGTCCCATTCGACGCGGCAACACCACGGGTCGCCGTCGCACACCGCTTCGCAACAGTCTGGATCCTCGCAGCCCAATTCCGGGCGGGCGATGGCACATGTACCGTTGTCTTGAACGCACGCGTGCCAGGCACAAGCCTGCGCTACTTCTCCACAATACACGCCCATGCTCCACGCGCGGCGGTCTTGGATGGGCGGCAACGAGTAGCAAGCGTGGGCCGAAAGGTTCTCGCAGGTATCCTCCGGCGTGCAGCAGGCGAAGTGGCCGCATGTTCCCGCGAACGAATCGGGGTCGCAGGTGCCCCCCGCAATCCAACCAGGCTTGAGGTCCGGAGGTGTTAACGATGAGGGAGAAAGACTGGGCGGCGGTCTTGGCGGGTACGGGCAATTCATCAGGGGCACCTCGCGGCAGACGGCCTCCCCGCGACATCCGGCATCGAACGCACAGACCGCCCCAGCGTGATCGCCTCCCACGCACACGCCGTCGACGCACTTGCCGCTGTTGATCATGTACATGTCGCAGCAGGCCCCCATCGGCGCCTCGCCCGCGCAGGTGATGGAAACGTGGAAACCACCATGGACGTTTGGTGCCGGGAAGACCTGCGTAGGTCCGAGCAGCGGATCGTCTTTGCAGTACTCGCGGTTTGTCTCCCCCAGCATCGGCACGCCCGCGAAGATAATCCCGGACGTTGCGTTAATGGGTCGAGCCGCAAACCACGGCTTGGCCGGCAGTCGGACGGGAGGGTCGAACGTGAAACGGCGGACTCGCGGTTCGGTGGTCACCTCGTTTTGCACAAAGACCCCCTGCGTGCCCGGGATGACGCCTGACTCGTCGCAGCCGCCGCGGAACTCGAAGTTGAAGGTTCCGGTCCCCCTCACGGCCACCTCGTAGCTGATCATGTCGCAGCCGTTGTCCAGCAACTCCAGGTCGTCGGCGACGAGCACGTTGGCCCCGCCGTTGGCGAAGTAGGTTCCGCCGGCGTTGTGGTTCTTGTAGGCCAAGTGTGCCGTGGGACACGTCGCCTCGTCGCCGTAGATCTCCAGGTTGAAGCTGGCATACGGGTTGGGGGGGAAACCGCCAAGCGGAGCGTTACACGCAAAGCCGGCGATGTCGATCACATCCGCCGAGAAGCCCACCTCGGCCGGCGCGCCGACGACGACCCCCGCGTTGGCCCGCGAGAAGGTCACGCCGAACCACATGTTCGTAAGCAAACTGACCGTCTGTTCCACGGGAACAACAACCTCGATCAAACGCGGGGCGTCGTCGGGGAAGGCTAGCGTCTGCTGGGTACCCGGAATGACGAGCGTCGCCCTCGTGGTAGAACCCACGGCCATCGGGCAACTGCTGTAGAACGCCCAGGTGACGGAAAACGGTCCGCCCGTGCCGGTCGGATTGGCCTTGCCGACAACCGGAAACGAAAAGCGTCGCAGCGTGCAGCCGTCGGCGCTGGGAATGGCGATATCGTCGGAATAGAGCTTCCCCACGCCAGGCGAAGAGGCCCATACGCCCCGCGTGTTGCGGTAGAGAAGGCGTTCGGGCCCCACGCTCGCGGTGGTGTCGGAGGCCTCCGCTCCGACGACCACGCGCGTAAAACGCACCTCCGGCGGAAGAGGAAACACCGCCGCCACAGCCGGATTGATTTCGCTCTCGATCTCCCGGACGGGTTCGGCGACGGCTGCACCAAGAAGACCCAGTACGAACATCGAAGGGACGGCACGATTTGCGGGCATGAACTCAACCCTCCTCCACAAACAGACGCGGCATTGTCCGACAGCCGGGTGATTCGATGACCTGATTATACTTCCGCGATCTTCAGTTTGCAATGAAAATGTAGAGATTGAAGCACAACGCCGTCGGGGCTTGGCGGAGCGGTATTCCCGGAATGACTTGCAGGTGGATTCGCGTAGAGCGGTTCTCCCTTTGATGTAGCGTCGCGGTTTATCCGCGACGCCCCGCCCCGGCACAATAAGCCGCGCCGCCCATGAAAGGCGACGCCACGCAAAAACAGCAACCGCTCTAACCAACGACACTCCGGATCGCCGTCACGAAGTCTGCGCACGCCGTACGCACGGCCTCGCGCCAGTCGGGGATGTCGCGGTATGCAGGCTCATTGCAGGCGAAAATCACGCTACGCGAGGCGGCCACGATCGCCCCCGTGCCGTCGGGTTTGAAGCACTTGGCAACCTCGTCGGCGGTCCGGCCCTGCGCCCCAAAGCCGGGGACGAGAAACACGCAATGCGGCATCAACTCCCGAATGCGGACGGTGGACTCCAGATCGCGCGGCGAAACAACCGCACCGATGGAACTGTAGCCGTAATCTCCTATGAACCCGTCACCGCACGCCCATTTCTCCACCAACCGTGCCACATGCTGACACACCGTCAGCCCGTCGGGTAGAACCAGCCCCTGGACTTCCGCAGCAGATGGGTTACTCGTCTGCACCAGAACGAACAATCCTCTCCCGTGCTTCCTGGCCACGTCGATAAACGGTTGAACGCCGTCAATGCCGAAATAGGGATTCACGGTAATGGCGTCGGGGATGGTTTGGGGATCGACCCCGGCGCCCGATCCGTCCAATTGGGCAATGGCGTATTGCGTGGAGGTATGCCCGATGTCGGCCCGCTTCACGTCGCCGATGACGACCAGCCCGGCCTGGTGGGCCGCGCCGACCAGATCGTGGTACGCCCGAATGCCGTGTTCGTAGTAGGGTTCGAAGAAGGCGATGTTGATCTTGATCGCGGGCACGAGCGGAGCGACCGCCTGAATGACCCCTCGGCCAAACGCCGTCAGCGCCTTCGCCGTCGCTGCAGGATCTCCGTCGGCGGCCGCGCGAAGCTCCGCGGGCAACTGTCCGATGAGCGGATCGAACCCCACGCACGCGGGGCTGCCCTTGGCGCGAATGGCCGCCTGCAATCGGTCGGCGAAGTTCATGGACACAACCTACGACCGACGCAAACACTCCGCAACCGGCCTACCACGGTTTCACGATCGCCGGGCGATGGATGGGGCACCCGGCGATCCGGAACTTCGAAAGAGGTGAAACGCCGAACAGAACCGCGACAGAATGGAGCGGTCCATCTCGGTTTGCGTGAAAAGATTTCAATCCTGCGTCCAGGCTCGATCGACGTGGTCAAGAGAGAAGAATCGATTGTCGCCGTCGAAGTTGACGACTCCGTCATCGTCGAGGTGATACCCAAGGTCTTGAAGCGATTCGCTGCCCGCATGAGTGTCGACCCAAAGGACGTTGCCTCTTCCGGCGTGGCGAGGATGAATGGCCGTGCGTACCAGGTCGTCGCCGTCAAATCCCGCCATTTCGCCGTTGACCGCATCGACGCGCGGCGGATCGAGATTGAACCCCTCATTGCCGTACGACTCAACGCGACGCCCGCTTCGCCCGTCGCCGAAAAGATTGTCCACGTATTCCGCCCGAGCTCCGGTGCGGAAGGAAGCCGCCGTCCCCATCGAATCGCCGATGGCCACGCACTCCGCCGGCGACCGCACCTGCGACAGCACGATCGGCCAATTCTTGTAGGACGTCGGCTTCTGCTCGTCGATCAACCTTGCGTTGCCGAGGAACTGGTAATTATAGCCGTAGGATCCGTTGCGCTCGTCGGTCCAATCCGGCGTCTCGGAGCATACATAGGCGGAACTCGCATAGTTCTGCCGATCTCCCGGCTGACCGAAGCGATCCACGTCCTTGCGGCTGGGCTGGGGATCGTCGAAGGGTTTCAGTCCGACCTCGTGGCCCATCATGGCCAGGAACGCGGGGCGGTACTTCACGCCTCCCTCGATGCGCAGTCGCCAGTTGTCGTCGTCCACTTTCGGCATGCGCGCGGGGGGTAGAACGTCACGGTTGGCGTTGGTGTACAGCACCAATCCCTGCCCCAACGTGCGCAGGCGCGTCAGACAGACGGCGGACTTGGCCATGGCTCGGGAACGTGACAGGGCCGGAATCAGCACCGAGACCAGCACGCCGATGATCGCGATGACCACCAGCACCTCAATCAGCGTGAACGCCGCCGTGTGCCCGCACCTTCGGCAAAACTTCGCTTGGGGATTCCCCCCGCCGCGGATCCATCGGCAATCGGTAAACGGCGTTTGGCCATCCATGCGGCTTGACAGCTTACTCCAAGCCGTCGAACAATGTCCGTGGATGAGCACGCCCCCCGGTAAGAAACCGTCGAAACAAGGAAAAAAGGTTCGCGTGCCGTTTCGGCGGAACCGCGGCGTCCGACCCCGGGACAAGGACTGGACCGACCGCGTCCGCGACGGGGCGCCGGGGGGCGCGGACTCACCGCAAGGTGAGCGGGTCGTCGCCAAGGGCAACCTGTCTCGTCACCGAACGATCATCGTCGGCGACGACGACCTCCACGCCGCCGAGTCCGCTCGAGGCGTGGTGATTGCGGTGCGCGGACTGTTTGCCGACGTCGACGACGGGACGCACATCCGCCCTTGCACGATTCGCCGTATCCTTCGTACTCGGAAGATCGACGGTCGCAGCCCGGTCATCGTCGGTGATCGTGTCTGCTTTACGCTCACTCCGCAGGTCACCGGCAAGGGTGAGGAAGGGGTCATCGAACGGGTCGAACCGCGCACCGGACAATTGCAGCGCCTGGCCGGGCGGCGGTTGCACACCATGGTCGCCAACGTCGATCAAGTCGTGATCGTCAGCTCGGCGGCCGAGCCTGACCCCAAGCCGCACCTGCTCGATCGATACATCGTGGCCGCCCACCACGGAGGCATGGCCCCGGTGATCTGCATGAACAAGATCGATCTCGACTCCCACGGCGAGGCCGCCTCGATCCTCGACCGCTACCAATCGCTGGGTTACATCACCCTGCCCTGCAGCGCCGCGACCGGGGAAGGAATTGACCGCCTCAAGGACACGTTGAGAAACCGTTCCAGCGCCATCGCCGGACAGAGCGGCGTTGGGAAAAGCTCGTTGCTCAACGCGGTTCAACCCGGGCTGAACCTCGCTACGGCCGAGGTCACGGACCAAACCGGCAAGGGGAAGCACACGACCACGACGGCCCGCCTGCTTCGGCTCCAGATCGGAGGGTACGTCGTAGACACCCCCGGCATCCGCTCCTTCGACGTGACCATCGTCCCGTCCGGGGAACTGGAGGCCTACTTCGTCGAGTTCGTCGAATTGGTCTCCCAATGCAGATTCCCCGGCTGCACCCACACCCACGAGACCGAGTGCGCAATCCAGGACGCGGTCGAGGACGGGGTCATCCACCCCGATCGCTATGCGACCTACGCGTTACTTTTCCAGGAGGCCCGCGACCGCGAGCGGCGGTGGTAGGGGGTCGGGGTCCGTTGGTCACAATCCCATACCCGCGTTTTTCGCCATTCTCCATTCACGCTTCGCCATTCGTCCCTTTACCGACACCTGTAGTCCGTGATAATGGGGCTGGGCGAACGCAGGGTCGATGTTGGCTCAGGGCACGTTCCAGGCTCCGCGTCGGAGACGTAACTTTTTGTTTGATAAAAGATTACAACTGAT
The DNA here is from genome assembly GCA_038043285.1 of Planctomycetota bacterium. Lineage (GTDB taxonomy): Bacteria > Planctomycetota > Phycisphaerae > UBA1845 > UBA1845 > JBBTCJ01. The sequence continues at coordinate 19,878 of JBBTCJ010000134.1, forward strand.
TTCCCGCTCCGCGTACCGCCGCGCCGCCTTCTCCCTGGCGGAGTTGGTTGTGGCCATCGGGATTCTCTTACTGATGTTGTCGTTGGCCGGACAAGTGTTCAGCTTCACTGTACGATCGACCGGACAGGCGACGGCGTTCACGGAGGTCAATCAGGCATTGCGGCTGTTCGAGGACACGCTCCGCGACGACCTGCGGCACGCGATCCCCGGGCAGACCATGCTTCTGATTCAAGGGAACCCGGTCAACGCCTACTGGACCTTGGCCGGCAAGGAGGCCGACCCCGGCGGAAACCCCGCCGACGGCTACCCTCACCCGGCCGATTCGGGAAGAGAAGATGACCAGGGAAGACTCCTCCCGCCGCGGGCGGACATGCTCATGTTCTTCGCCGCGCGGAAGGACAAGAGCTATCAGAACTCGCAACTGCCCAGCAGGGTTCAACAAGTGCTGTACGGGCACGCGGAGCTTGGCCAGTATACCCAGGATCTAGCGGTCGCGGGAAACAAGGTTGCGTACAAGTTCGAACCAGGGCTGGAGGCAGTCCCGCTGGAGGCTAACACAAAGTACCCCTCCATCACCGCAATCTCGCCGGTGCCGGCTTCGCAATGGCACTTGGCGCGCGGTGCGACCCGGATGGTTCCGCAACTGGCCCCGACTCCGGCGACGAACACGCCTCTGGATAGCACAAAACTGCTTCAACTCCGACAAGGCGCCGTGGATACCGTAGGGCAGTTTCCCTTTGAGGAAGTCATCCTCCGCCCCTCGCCGTTCAGCCCCTCGCCGTGGTTCTTGCCGGCGTGGTTGTTGTCCGATCCGGGCGACCCGGACTGGCAGCCGCCGTACGCGAGGAGTCAACTCGACGTGACGCCGCCGCCGCTGCTGGGCGACCGCATCGGGCATTACATGTTGCCCAATTGCGCATCGTTCAAGGTCGAGTGGACGCTGGACCCGCGGAGCGAGTTCGTAGCCGGGCGACTTAACGGCATCGGCGAGATGCTTTGGTTCGACCCCGGCGACCTGGGCGACCCGACCAAGGCCAACGACGATGACCCGCTGCGATCGCTGCAAGCGCGGATCGACGCATTGAAGAAGGGGGCGAAGAACTGTCCGTCAAAAGAGCCGGAGCGCGCCCTCTGCCAGAACCTCGAAAGCCTTCTGGCGGCCGACTACGCCGACGGCTCGTACTACTACGATGCGGGAAGCCAAGAGTATTTTCCGATGAAGTACTCACTCTCCGATCGCTTCCGTGGACCCAACTTCCCCGACCCCAATCCGGATCCCGAGTCGCTGCCCTGGCCTCAGCTTTCCGCCGACGGCAAGCGGCCCAACCTGGCAGTGTTCACCGCCGGCCGGCCCACGCTTGGACCCAACGTCACGGGAACCCCGGATCCCGACGCCGATTACTTCAACACCGTGCCCGACCCGATGTTCCCGTCGGCCTTGCGGATCACCGTGGACGTGTTGGATGCGGCGCAACGACTGGAACGGCCGATTCGGCACGTCATGGTGATTCCGATCGGACAATGAGAGCGAGGATAAACGTGTACCCGGAATGTCGAATGCGGAATGAAGAATGTGGAATGAAGGCGACACGCCTGTCATTCAGCATTCCGCATTCAGCATTCCGCATTGCCGTTGGGCAATCGGCAATTGGACCGCTCCCTCACGGTCGCGGTACGGATGACAACAAAGACATCCGCTCCCTCACTGGTCGCGGTACGGATCGGCGTCGCGGATCGGTGCTGGTTTTGGTCATGACCCTTCTGGGCGTGTTGTTCGTGCTCGGGGTGGCGTTTCTGGCGACGATGAACTTTGAGGCCGACCTGATCGCGGCCGACGCCCGTCGCGACGAGACAAAGCGAAGCCTGTCGAGCGTTACCAGCGGACTCGGCTCGATGCTTCGAGACAACTTGTTCGACATGCCCTCAGCCGCAAGCAGCGAGAGCTTCGTGCCGTCGCTGTCTTCTTCCTATGCCGAGCTTCCCGGCTGGCACAACACCTTCAGCCCGGTCGAGCCGTACAGGGATCCGGGATCGGACGGAATACTCTTCACGCCCGACGACCGCGTCACGTACCGCTGGTACGCCGATCCCCACGCAGGTCAGCGGCCGCACATGGGTCCGACCTGGCCGGACAACCTGAAGGGTTACTCCCTGATCGACGTTCTCACCCCGAGCGGAACGGAGATTCCGGGCGAACCGGTTTTCGTCGACGCCGACGGGGACGGCATCTCCGACGCACTTCGCGTGGAGGCCCGCGACCTGGGGATTTCCGAAGACGCGCTGGCGTCGCTTTCGACGCAGGTCAGTCCGCGAAGCAAGCCCGGCGGGATGGTCTACGCCGGTCTGCGCATCGTTCCGCACGGCGGCATGGTGAACCTCAATGCGTCTCACCCGAAGCTCATCGACACCGTATTCGCCGGAACCTGCGGCGCGAATCCCTGCGACGTGATCAAGGCGGACGGAACCGCGAAATACAACTATTTCCTACACCGCCCGTCGCAACCGCCGCTTCCGGGACCGGCAAACAAGTACCTTTGGCCGGAGCATTACTCGTCGATGATCGAGGAGCCGCTGCTGCGTCGGCGAGGGCTGCTTCCGCCGCGAGCGTTCACGCCCTCGGTGTTGCACGGCAACCCGTTCTCCACCGACCCGGACGCGATCAACACGGGGACGTACGAAGGCGACATGGCCTTTCAGCTTTTCTGGCCCGCGGCGCAGGGGTACGACAACGTCATCGAGAATCAGCACCGTTATCAGCCGTTTTCTCCGTGCACCGGCGATCCGAAGTTTCCGGGCGACTGCTACGAACCCAACGTGGACCTGTGGTCGGTTCTCAACGAGCCTTACACCTCCGTGAAGGCGAAGGGCAACCTGTCGGCCTACGATCGGCGGCACCTGGTCACCACGATCAGCTACGACGACCTGCTCTCTCGCGGCGGGCATTGGAAGGATTCTTCGCAGCCTGGATACGTCCAGGACGTCTTCGAGAAAATGGCGGAAGCGAATCGCGCGAATTTTGATCCCGGCTCGTGTCCGGAGGTGTTGGCGTTTGAATACCTCGACTATCCCGACACGCTGCCGACCCAGAGCAACTGCTGCCCGACGGATGGGAACTGCCAGACCAACCCCCGCAAGGGCAAGTTGCAGCTTAGCCTGCCGTTCCTCGACGAGCGGATTGCGGCGGTGAATGACATGATCTCCAAGGGCAAGACGGCGGAGGGCAATTCGCTGCTGGCGCGGATTCAGCGGGTGATTCACGACTCCTTCTTCTTGCTGGTTCGCAACGCGGTGGGGCCGGAATGGGAGACGCGCCAACCGTGCAAACCCTACGATCCGAACGCCCCCGCGTGTCCGCCGGGTACGGTGTGCGTGTTGACGAAGACCAGCAGCACCGAGGGGCGCTGCTCCTCCTCGGCTCCATACTTCGACGACGTGAATTGCACCAACGACGCCGAATGCGACGCCGACGAGACGTGCAACACGGAATTCACGCCGGGTCTTTGCGTGGACCGCTGGACCGGTCAGCGTCGCAGTCAGGCAAGGTTGACGCGGACGGCCGCGGCGCTGACCGCGAATCTGCTGGACTTCGCCGACGCGGACGACTTCCCGACGCGAATCGCCCTGCGGACCTTCGACTTCAATCGCGGCATGTGCGAGAAAGGCTCCGGCGTCGAGGCGGGCCATCCATGTGCAAGCAAGTCGGACTGCGCGGGCGGCACATGCACTCCGGCGGCCGGCTCCGCCGGGCGTGAAATCGACTTCGACGAGGCAACGCAGAAGCAGAAACCGATCTACGTCTACGGGCTGGAACACCAGCCGTACGTCACCGGCGTGGCGACGAAAACCAAAGACGATGAGACGGTCGAAGGCTGGGCCGTGGAACTGTTCAATCCCTACCTGACGGCCATTGATGCAACCGCGGCCGGCGTAAGCTATACGCTCCAGGTGTACAACTCCGCCGGTTCGCCCGGCCCGAAATACAAGCTCAACCACGTTCTTGAACCCAACGCCCCCGGTAAGAAACCATTCCTGGTTCTTTCCAACAACATTCCGAACGGGGCTTTCAACCTTCGCGCGACAGGCTCTGTTCCGCCCGTGTCCATGGGGCTGTCGTTCAACAACGGATCAACGATCTATCTGGTTCGAGAGCATGATTTCGACGGTCCGGGAGGTGAGCCGCCAACGCCGATCGTAGTGGATCAGTTTGACATTCCACAATCCAGTCAAGTCGGCGCAAACGGCACGCTCCCCGACACGACGTTTTCAACATTCCGCGCCGTTCGTCAGGACTCGCCGTGGTTGTGCACAGTTCCCGTGCTTTCCGGGGATAGCCCCGACCAGACGTTGGGCAGCTGGCGGAACGGTCCACTGAACGTTTATCCCGTCGAGGTGAACTTCGCCGACACCGGCCGACTGGGCATGCCGTATCCGTCGAGCGTGCTTCCCCCACCGGCGTTCCCGACGACGGGGTCGATGTTGCTCATCATGCGCCACGCCAATCGCTCGCTGGAGGACATGAGCGCCGCGACGATCCAGGGGTTGCCCGCGGGGAAGGCGCGGAAGCTGGCCTTCACCACGCGGCTTGACGAGCAGACGCCGTACACGATGGCCATCAAAAACGCGATGGGGAACGTGGAGCAGCTCACGCCGACTCCGCCGCTCCCGTCGTCGCAGGAGATTGACAACGGGAGAATGCCGATCTTCGACACCGGCGAACCCGACCAGAACTTTCGGGAGATGTATCACGCCCATCTCATGGCCCCGTATCTGACCCCCGCGTGGGATCCGAGCGCCTGGAAGGGTTACGACCCGACGACCTGGCCCAAGATCGGCGACCTCAACGCCCTGCCGTGGGGGCAACTGGTGTTTGACTACTTCACGGCCTTGCCGCTTTCGAGCCTGGGGCCTTATCCGGTGTGCCCGGCCGGGATGCCGGTTGCGGATTGCACGAAACTCAGGCCCAAGGCGGAATCGCAGCCGCGGGTCGATCAGGACGGGCTTCGGGTCCACGGGCGGATCAACGTCAATGCGGCCCCGTGGACGGTGCTGCAAGGGTTGCCCCTGATTCCGATGACGAAAATCCCGCTGGCTTTCCGACCGCAGATCGCGGCGGCAATCGGAATCCCCGATGACTCACCTGAAGCAGGGACGGTCGGCTTCGCCCTGGCGCAGGCGATGGTCGCGTATCGGGAGATTGGGGCGATCGGCGACACGGGGAACGACACCGGCGACTACAACGATGGAACGCCGTTCGGCGGTCCGCCCTCGCCACCTGATCCAACGAAGTGGTATGGGCGTGGTTGGAATCTGGAGGCGGACCCGAAGGCAACGCCTCCCAAGTCGAGTCCGGCCGCGCGTCGTGGCACGGGGTTCATGTCGATCGGGGAACTCGCCAACGTGCGGCACTTGGGGGCGAAGGACAACTCTTACAGAATCGACGGCGGGCTGGTGAACGCCCAAACGGACACCAACAACTTCGAGAACTTCGTTGCGGCCGCGGCCAAGTTGATCGCCCTGGGCGACTGGGTGAGCGTCCGCTCGCACGTCTTTACGGTCTATGGCCTGCTGCAAGGGGAGCGCGACGAGACGATCGTGAACTCGAACCCAAGCGTGCAGGAGCACCAGCGCATTGCGGACGTGCACTCCCGGGCCATTCGCTTCCAGGAGACCATCGATCGGCTGCCGACGTTGACCGGCAAGGCGTTGCCCACGCGGATCGGTGAGCGGACGACGGTGCGATACTCGGACCTTGACGAAGATTAGCGAACCAACACCGCGAGATCTGCGGGTGAGCCAGGACCGCTCCCTCACGGTCGCGGTACGGATCGAAGAAGAGGAGGCACCGCTCCCTGACGGTCGCGGCTCTGATAAGGGGCGCCCGGTCGTTTGAACAGAGCCGCGACCGTAAGGGAGCGGGCCATTTGCCGATCGCAGATTGCCGATCGCCGATTGGGAAGGACACCGGCTTTCGTGAAGCGACCGCAACGTCCGGTAACGAAATCTTCGGTGAGAACCGGATTTCCGGCGGGGTCGGGAAGGGCGCGTCCTATGGTATCGACGGGGTCCGCGGGCTATAATGACTCCAACAGAGGTGGAGGGGATCACTGCGCAACGGAGGCGCGCAGCGGGGTGGCTGCGCACCGTCCGTCGGCATCATGGACCGGTGTGCAAGGGCGGCTCCAAGGGCCGCGAGGGCTTTAGGCCCTCGGCTCGGAGAGTTCGTCGAGACGCCCGGTGCGTGCATCATCCGACGGATCCGCGGTTCCCAACCCCCGTAATGTTTTCGTAGAGGATGTCTGGAAGGGAGAGGAAGATAATGCAGCGCTTGCGGCTTGTTGTATGCGCGACGGTTGTGGGAAGTTGGGCGGTCGCGCAGGCCGAGGTTCTTGAGAAGCAGACGTACCGCCAACCGGTGTCGCACGTCGAAGATGCGGCTGTGCTGGATGGAGAGCCGCTAAACGTCACGTTCGAGCGGAACGTGGCTACGGAGCGGAACGTGGCCGACGCCCAGGGCAGCGCCGGGACGTGTCACCTGATCGGCGACTTCCTCAATCCGTTTTCGGGTACCCCGCGGTATCGCGGCAACGTCTATCGCATCGACCTCGCAACAACGATATCCGAGTTGCAGATGGAATTGGCGTTTGCGGGGACGACGAACTTCTACGTTTCGATCCACCGTCACGAGGGAGACGGGACGTGGAAGCGCTATCCGCCGGACTCCTCGGACATTGTGATTCCCGCGGTGGTCGGGGCGGGAAGCACGACGACGATGCTCGTCTCCACCGGGGAGATCACTCCGCACATTCTACTCGAACCAGGGTTTGATTATGCGATTGGGTTCTCTTGGACGGGGGTGATCGTCTACTTCGCGCGGGACTTCGGGCCTTATCCGCAGTCGACGCCGGCGAGCTTCGACGTTGGGCAGGTAGTCGGCTTGGTGGGCTTGAACAATGCACCTCCGACACCGGACGAGTTCGCGTCGCTGACGGTTTCCAACGTCGGAGCGTACTCGATGGTGGTGTGCTTCGAGCCGGTTCCGGGTGCATGTTGCGACGCGGCGGTGCAAGGCTGCCGTGAGCGACTCCCGGCCGAATGCGTCAGCGCGGGCAGTTACTTCCACGGAGAACGAACGTCGTGTTTGGACACGGTGTGCGAGTTTGGGGCGTGCTGCTCCGCTTGTGGGAGTTGCGACGATATCCAAATCCGCCAGCCCTGTGTTGCCGGCGGCGGCTCGTTCTGGCCCCGCGCCTCCTGTCCAACGCCGGAAACGTTGCTTTGCAGCCCCGTCACCGGTGCATGCTGCAACGGATCCACTTGTTCGTTGAATTGCGAGGCTGCGTGCGTGTCCGGGGGGGGAACCTACCGCGGCCACGGGACGGACTGTGACCCGAACATCTGCCGGGGCGCGTGCTGTGTTTCGGGGGGTTGCCTCAACCGCACGCTCTCCAGCTGTGCAGCGTCCAGCGGGACGCACAAGGGCGACGGGACGACGTGCCTGACGCTGCCTCCGGAACTTGAGTGCGGCGGAGCCTGCTGCCGCGGTTTCGCGATCGACGACTTGCAGTTCTGCCAGCAGGTCGCGCAACGATCCGACTGTGGGCTGGATCCCGAAGGGTTCCCCTACAGCGCCTATCGCGGCGACGGGACCACCTGCCCCACCGAAAACAACACCTGCAACAAGGTGAACGACGTCGTTCAGGTCTATCGCGCCTGTTGTCTGTCCGACGGTATGTGTATCAACACGACTCAAAGCGTTTGCGGAGCCGCATGGGTCGCCGGAACGTTCAACGCAAGCGTCACCTGTGAGGACGCCGCACCCAGCTTATGCCCTTCCAGTTTGCAGCGATGCTGCTTCACCGACGGACGCTGCGAACTCATGACCCCCGCAGGTTGTTCGGCCCACGGTGGGACGGCGATTTCGGCTCAAACGACCTGCCCGCTGAATGCCTGCGCCGGGTTCGTTCCCGTTGGCGCGTGCTGTGGCGCGACCGCAGGCGCATGTTCGGTGATTACCGAGTCGCAGTGCCGCGCCGGCGGCGGTGTGTTCCAGGGGAACGGCACCAACTGCACGCTGGCAATGGGAACCTGTCCGGGCTTCGGTGCATGCTGCCGAAGCGACGGCGCATGCTTCGACGAAGTTACGGCTGCGCAGTGCGGCATTCTGACCGGTGACGTGGCCGACTACCAAGGCGACGGAAGCTTCTGCGACGCGCCTGCGCTGGACTGCGACCTTCGCGGCGCGTGCTGCGCCGACACGGGGCAATGCCTGTACGTTCTTGAAGAGCAATGCGCCGCTCTCGACGGCGGCGGGGTGTTCCGCGGCGTCGGCGTGCCGTGCGGAGTCAACGCCTGTCCGCACGGAGCGTGTTGCGCCGGAGCTTCCTGCACGGTTCGCACGCCGGAGGCATGCCAGGAGCCGGCCGACCATTATCAGGGCGACAACACGGCGTGCGTGGCCGGGACGTGCGAACGCGGCGCGTGCTGCGTCGGGGGCCTCTGCGTTGGCGACGTCACTCCGGCGCAATGCGCCGGCGAGGGCGGCGGGTTCGCCGGGGCGGAATCGGTCTGCTCCGGGAACGATCTGTGCCTGGTCGGTTCGTGCTGTAACTTCGATTGCACGTGCAGCAACGAGGTCTTTGGTTATGCGTGCACCGCTGCGCAAGAAACCTTCACGCCGGGCGGCGTGTGCGCCGACACCGACTGCCGGGAGATCCTCGCCAGCGATCCGCCGCACTGCACGCTGGATCGACTGATGCCGTACGCACCCCACAGCCAGACGCCTTCGTTCTTGCCCCAGGGGATCACGCTGACGTTTACCTGTGACGCCAGCCTTCTCCGCGTGGAGAATTTCACGGTACTGACCGAGCCGGCGGTCGTCCCGTTGCCGACGCCGCTGACCCTGACGCCGGACCCGAACGATGCGCGGGTTCTGCGCGTCGATTTCGCGTCGAGCATCCATCCCGGCGGTTACACCTGCATCGAGCACGATGCGAGCGGGACGTTCGCGTGCCTGGGTTCCATGCCGGCTGACGTCAACGCCGACGACGCGATCAACCCGGCCGACGTCGAAACGCTCATCGCCTCGTTCCCGCCGGGCGGATGTCTCCCGCCCTTGCCGGGCGAGGAGCTTGATTGCCATCCCCCGCCGCCGCCGGTTGCGCTACCGCTGACCCAGTGCGATCAGGACCGTAACGGGGTGTGCGGCGTGCTGGACATCCTGAGGACGTTGGACTTGCTCGTCGGGACGGAGGAATACCCCATGCTCAACGGACGGGCTGTGGTTTGCCCGAGCACGCTGCCGTGAGTCGAAGAACACCCGCGCCGGTGGCGATGTCGGGGGGAATGAATCGCCGCGCACGATTGCAGCGGTCGCCCGCAAGCCTCCCCCCTTGAATAAGGGGAGACACGGGGGTCGGGCGATACGCCTGACCCGCAAGTCGCTCTAGTCGATGCGTTCGCGCCAGGCGGCGTCTGCCTCGGTCAGCTCCGCCGCCACGGCGTCGATTTCCTCCTGCAACTCCTCGAGCGCTTCCGGGTCACGACAGACGGCCGGGTCGCCGAAACGCGCTTGCAACTCCGCGAGTTTGGTTTCCTTCTCGATGATGATCGCTTCGATCTTTTCGACGGTGAGGCGGTCGAAGGGAGAAGGCCCCTTCTTCTTCCTGGCGGCGGAGTTTTTGTCGTATCCCTTCTTCGGCGTCGCGGACTTGGTGGAGCGCGGCGCGGATGGACGGCGCGCCGGCCTGGCCGAGGCGGCTTCCTGGGCGGCCTCCAGTTCGCGAAGGTAGAACGAGTAATTCCCCTCATAGACACGATGGCCTTCGGGGCGCATGACCAGCAAGCGCTCGGCCACCTGATCGAGAAAGTAGCGGTCGTGGCTGACGGCGATGATCGCGCCGGGAAACTCGTGCAGGGCTTCCTCGAGCACCTCGCGCGAGGGGATGTCCAGGTGGTTGGTGGGTTCGTCGAGAACCAGCACGTCTGGGCGTTGCAGGATGAGCGTCGCCAGCCGCACCCGCGATTGTTCCCCGCCGGAGAGGGCGCCGAGCGGTTTGAAGACGTCGTTACCGCGGAACAGAAACCGGGCCAGGTACGACCGCGCCTGGTGCTCGCCGAGGTGCGTGCAGGCCGAGCGAATCTCGTCGATGATGCTCCGCGCCGGTTCCATGTCCGACGGCGATTGGGCGTAGTACCCGATGCGGACGCGGGGCGAAAAGGAGAAGGTTCCGGTCATCGGCGGCAATTCGCCCATGAGCACGCGGAGCATGGTCGTCTTGCCCGTGCCGTTGGGTCCGGTGACGCAGAAGCGCTCTCCGACGCGAACCTGCAACGAAAGTCCGGCGAACAGCGGCTTGCCGTCGAAGCCGACGGTCAGATCGTCGCAGCGCAGGATTTCCGTTTCGCTCGGTCCGCGTGTGTCGCGCGTCTGGAAGGAGATCTTCGCGGATTGCTGTTTGCCAACGGACTCGGTGACCAGCTCGCCGTCGGCCAACTGCCGATTCAGTCGGGTGCGGCGGCCCTTGGCCTGTTGACTGCGCTGGCCGGCGAGGTGCTTGGCGATGTAGGCCCGCTCCTTGGTGATGAACGCCTGGTCCTTCTCGAATTGCCGTTCCTGGGTCAGCGCCCGGCGGGCTTTCGTCTGGGCGTAGTTGGTGTAGTTGCCGGGAAAGCTCGACGCCTGCCCCCGTTCGACCTCGATGATTCGTTGGCAGAGCCGATCGAGCAGGTAGCGATCGTGCGAGATCACCACCGCCCCGCCCTGGTGGGCGGTGAGGAACTTCTCCAACCAGCGGACCGCGTCGATGTCGAGGTGGTTGGTCGGCTCGTCGAGCAGCAGCAGCGGCTTGTCTTCCAGCAGCAGCTTGGCGAGTGCGGCCCGGCAGCGTTGTCCGCCGGAAAGAACGCTGGTGGGGCGATCGTGGTCCTCCTTGGTGAAGCCCAATCCGCCGAGGATCTCGGCGAGCCTGGCCTCGAAGGTGTGCCCGCCGGCAGCG
>JBBTCJ010000135.1:0-2932 GCA_038043285.1 Planctomycetota bacterium
GAGAGTTCATGACATGTCCACCAGCAAAGGCGACATCGCCAAGTCTCTGATGCTGACAAGCTGGGAGCGATACGACAAGGCCCTGGGACGAGCCGGAATCGGCCTACTGGGTGCGGTGGTCGGCTACTTGCAGGTGTCGCAGTACCTGGCGCTGCATCAGGACATCCGGGACGCGGCCTCGCGTCTGGCCCAGCTGAAGGCTACCGAAGATACAATGCAAGATCTCGATACCGGTATCGACAAGCTACGAACCGAGGTCGAAACCGAGATTGAGTCGGAGATGAGCGATTTTGTTCCCCATCTGCGATTATTGTTCGTGGCTCTGGACGACGATTACCCGGGCCACCTTCCGGAGAGCTTCCGCTCGAAGATGCGAAGCCCATCGGAAGCTTCACCGCCGGAGCCCACCACCGATCGGCGGGTCAAACCAATCGAAGTTACGGCCCAGTCCGCTCAAATCGATGTCCCCAACATGGCGAGTCAGTCCTCCCAATCGCAACGCCCTATCGAACTGAGTGAGCAAAGCAAGTCCGAACTCGCGGCGGTGCAAAACCTGGACGGGTTGGCCGGAGCGCTTCATCGCGTCGCCGAGCGCGAGATCATCACACCTGTCTTCGAATCGCTGAATGCGGGGTGGGATAAGCGGGGGCGGCCGAAGACCCTGGCTCGACTCGACATTGTGGTCGCCGGCGTCGAGCGGGCCGAAACTTCGTTCCCCGATCCTGCGGAAAAATGGCGGGCCGTGCGCGCGGCGCTGACGAAAGTCCGCGACGCCATCACCTCCTTCCGGTTCCAGCCGCCGAAGGAACCGCTATGGTGGCGAACCGTGGGCGGTAAGGTCACCACCGGCGTCAGCCTTGTCGAGGACGCCAACGAAACCATGTCGAAGCAACTTCCACAGGACGTACTGCGGGCCGTCGGAAGCGAGCTGGCCGCAGCTCTCCAGAACAAGTCTGAAGTTGCAGCCCAGCTCGTACGCGATCAATCCCTGTCCGAGGCGCGGTATGCGCAGTTTAGCGAGCGCATCGGCGCGCTGGGTAAGCCGTTCGAGTTGCTATCGTTGGACTTGAAGAGCACGTCCGAGCATCTTCCGGCTCTGATCGGTATTGCGTTCGCCGCTGGCGTCATCTTGGTGGGTTACTGGCGGTCGCGGCTGCTCAGGGCGTCGCAGTGGCTTCGCCTCTCTGAGCCTGACATCGGGTCGATCGGTCCGTTCCCGGCAAGCGGTGTGCTCCAAGGCAATGGTTCGCTCGGCTCGTTGGCGGCGATCGGCATACTGGGCCTTGGCTGGGTGACGATCGCCAGTGTGCAGTTACACCAAAGCGGCGTCCAGCCGGCGTGGGGCGTCAGCAGTGTATGTGCGGTGGGCGCACTGGCCGTCGCCGCAAGCGTCGCCGTTTGCGCCAAGCTCCTCTCGGTGCGAGACAACGTGCGGCTCTCTTGATTCGGGACGGGCCGGCTCCAGAATCACCTTGTCGAGCCCAGCATACTCGTAGACGGCGCCGATCCACCGACCAGACAGAACACCACTGATCACGCGCATCACTTCTTTGCCGACCAATCAGGGACCACCACTCTCCCGAAGTTCTTGCGATGCTTGCTGGTACTTCAGTCCATTCCCGTCACTTCCTGACCACGACTCCAACATGAATCTCCTTGACGAGTCGGAATCGCGCTTGTTTTCCGCCTGGCGACCTGTATACGCTTGAACCATGTGAGCAATCGCAGTCGTGGCGGAGTATCGCGCGGAGGTGTGCGCATATCACCGGAATAGCGGATGCGCCTATGAAGATCGCAGGCAGATGGGGCAGGAGCGATTCTCACTGGGACCGATCGTGTACCAAACTCGCCGCGAAGGTGCGGACAAGACCGACAGAAGATCCTTCCGCATCCGTGCCAGCGGGTGAGTGTTTGAATGCCCCATCAAATAGCTGCGCGAAGGTCATACGAGCTTGTTGCGCGGTCCGGCGACGCTTTCGGCTTTCCTGCGAAGCCGGAGACGCCACGGGGCGCGCCCCGTTGGGCCGTGGGCCAACGGACCTGCCTGCCGGCAGGCAGGCGCCGCCGGGGCGTACCGGCCTACGCCTGCGTCGCCCCGTTGGCCCCGGGCGGCGTTGGTGCGCGTTGGGGGCCAACCCCAAGGCCGAGGACGGCCCGGTCCACGATGACAAGGAGGTAGCGCCATGAAGATCGAACTACGGCCCCTGGCCGAAATCAAACCCTACGAGAAGAACCCGCGTCTCAACGATGGTGCGGTTGACGCGGTCGCCGAGAGCATTCGGCGGTTCGGGTTCCGCCAGCCGATCGTGGTGGACGGCGAGGGCGTGATCGTCTGCGGCCACACGAGGTGGAAGGCGGCCCACAAGCTGCGGCTGGAGAAGGTTCCGGTCCATGTCGCACGCGACTTGACGCCAGAACAGATAAAGGCCTACCGCATCGCGGACAACAAGACCGCCGAATTGGCGGAATGGAACCTCGACCTGTTGCCGATTGAGCTGGCCGAGCTGAACGGCGTCGGCCTCGACTGGTCGCTGCTGGGGTTCGACGCCGACGAGCTGGCCATGCTGCTCGATCCAGGGGTGAAGCACGGTCTGACGGATCCCGACGACATCCCCGAGCCGCCCGACGAGGCGACTACGCAGCCCGGCGATCTGTGGGTGCTTGGGGATCATCGGTTGCTGTGTGGCGACAGCAGTAGCGCGGCAGACGTTGATCGGCTGCTCGATGGCCAGCCGATTCATCTGGTCAACACCGATCCGCCGTACAACGTGAAGGTCGAGCCGCGCAGCAACAACGCCATCGCGGCGGGCATGTCGTCGTTCCAAGCGACCGGGGCGAGGCGCGGCGGGAAGCTGATGCACCACCAGAGTTTCGACGTCGCTCGCCAGGGGGCGAAGAAAGCCACGCACGCCAAGCTTCGTGCGAAGGACCG
>JBBTCJ010000136.1:0-9564 GCA_038043285.1 Planctomycetota bacterium
GAGCACTTCGCCGTCGGCGCGGCCGCGCTGGCACTGGTCCTGGTAGAGGATGACTTCGTCGAAGGCGTCGCCGAGGATTTCCGACTGCCGCCGGATGTCCGCGTCGCGGCGGTCGCCGGCGCCGCTGATGACCACGCAGCGGACGGAATTGTCCTTCTCGGCGTCGCGGACGGCCTTCCCGAACGCGGCGAGCATGTCGTTGTTGAAGGCATTGAGCACGTCGGGGCGATTGAGCGTAAGAGTACGGACGGAACCCTCCGATTGGACGAGTACACTGGGTTGGTGATTCGTCATGGTGCTGCTTCTCCAACAGTTCGCGCCGGCCCGGGCTGCGGGGCGACGATCCTGTGCTCTACTCAGTTTCGCGGATTTGTCGAAGCCTTGCTCGTAGCGGTTCCGGCAGAGCTTCTTCGATCTCCGCAGTAATCAAGGCGACGGAAAGAATATCCTCAATATGTACCTGATCCCTGCGGCGGAAGGCGTCGAGTTTCATACGCAGCAGCGCAGGAAGATCCAGGATGAGAAACCCGTGCTGCGATCGAACAACCTCGGTGACATCCGGGGCAGGATGCAAACTGCTCTCACGAACCCTCTCGCACGCAAACAACACGCGCACGCCGGTCTTCGGGTTCGGGTTCTGGCGTGTTAGAAACATGGTGACGCCGTGAACTTCATGCAGGTCGAACTCCGCCCGAGCGAGCACCTGCGCAGCCGCCTCCAGGTCCGACCGGCGCAACAGAATGTCCACGTCCTTGGTCGCCCGGACCGCCCCCGCGTCGACGTTCGCCACCCAGGCGGCCACCACGTTGCCGCCGATGATTGCGTATGGAACCCCGGCCCCGTCGAGGGCCTTGGACACCCTTCGCAATAGGCGTTCAACGTGCTGGACGGCCAAGACCTGCCCGCGGAAATCGGGGACTTTCGGTTTTTTGACGATCGACAGCCACATTTCGATCTACGCGCGGTTCAATCGCCGGGTCCGCCCTCGCCGTCACTGACCGCGGAACTCCGGCTTGCGCTTCTCCTGAAACGCCCTCATGCCTTCCTTCTGATCCTCCGTGGCGAACAGGCCATAGAACAGCTTCCGTTCGTAATCCAGACCGGCCGACAGGGGCATGTCGTCCACGGCCAGAATCGCCTCTTTGGCCGCCTTCAGTGCCAGCGGCGGCATGGCGGCGATTTCATGGGCTAATCTCATCGCCTCGGCCAGGAACTGTTCCTTGCTGACAACTTTCGTCACCAGCCCGGCTTGAAACGCCTCTTGAGCGGACATGAACCGACCGGTCAGGATCAGTTCCATCGCCCGGAACTTGCCGATCGTCCGCGTGAGCCGTTGCGTGCCTCCCGCCCCGGGCATGACGCCGATCTTGATCTCCGGCTGGCCGAACTGCGCCGATTCCGACGCCACGATCATGTCGCAGTGCATAGCCAGTTCGCATCCGCCGCCCAGGGCGAATCCGCTGACCGCGGCGATCATCGGTTTGCGCACCGCGGCCACGCGCTTCCATCGCGCGAGGTTGTTCCGCTCGCTCATCTGCACGACGGTGGCGTTGGCCATCTCGCCGATGTCTGCACCCGCTGCGAAGGCACGCTCGCTACCGGCGATGACCATGACGTGAATGTTCGGATCGTTGTCGAACGCCTCAAGCTTCCCGATCAATTGATCCATTAACTCGACGTTCAGTGCGTTCAACACCTCCGGTCGATTCAACGTGCAAACGCCGACGTGACCGTCGATCTTGGATGTCACATATTCGCTCATGCTGTCATTCTGCCATGTTCCGGACGCGGAGCAACCCCGATCGCCCGCTCCATAACGCTTGAGAATCGGCTGCCACGTGCTAGCATCTTGGTCGAGGAAGCTGTCGGAGCCTGAATATGCGACCTGAAGACGTGCGCGAGCATCTTGCGACCCAGCCATTTAAGCCGTTCCGTATTTTCATGTCTGACGGGGCGGCCTACTACATTCGGCATCCCGAGCTATGCATCATTGGACGCTCCGCTGTCTATGTTGTGATCCCCAACCCCACCAGAAAGTGGATGGCGGACCGACTCGCACACTGCGCCCTGATCCACATCACGCGGATTGAACCGCTCAACGGTCGGAACGGGCGTCAGCCTCACCGTCGCGGGAAACGCTCGGAGTAGCGCCGCGCGTCCGCTCGTTCCATCGGGGAGCCTCAGCGCTGTTCGGCGCGGATGCGCTCGTAATCCAGCGGTCGCTTCTCGACAAACGCCTGAATCCCTTCGCGGACTTCGGGGGCGAGGTTGTGGATCGCCAGCCAGTCGCGGGCGTGCCCGATGGTCATCGACCACGAAAGGTCGCGCCAGAAGTTGAGCTGCTGCTTGGTGTATCGCGTGCACTCCGGCAGCTTGTTAATCAATTTCTCGCACATCGCGTCGACAGCCGCGTCGAGCTGCGATCGCGGAACCACCTGGTTGACCAGCCCCCACTCCAGCGCTTGCTTCGCCGGAATCTCCTCGCACAACAAGAGCATCTCTCTCGCTCGGCGATCACCGACGATCAGCGGCAACCACTGCGTCGCCCCCCCCGCCGGAACGCTGCCGCGAGCCGTCCCAACCTGGCGGATGAAAATGTCATCCGCCGCGATGGCCAGGTCACAGCCCATATTGAACTCGTTGCCCCCCCCCACCACCATGCCGTTGAGCCGGGCGACGGTCGCCTTTCCGATGTTTCGGAGCCGATCGTGAGCCTCGATGAAAGCCCCCATCCACTTCCAATAGGCGTTGGGCTTGTCAAGGCAACGCTCTGCCTGCTCCTTCAAGTCGGCTCCCGTGCAGAATGCGCGATCGCCGGCCCCGGTCAACACGAGGACGCGAACGTCGTCGTCCCACGCAGCGTCCTCGAAGGCCTGGGACAACTCGCGCAGGGTAGGAAAATCGAGGCAGTTGAGCACGTCAGGGCGGTTGATCGTCACGGTGGCCCGCGCGCCTTCCTTTCGGTAGAGGAGGTGGCTGAACGACAACTGGTCACTGGAACTTGATTCCGGAAATCTCATTCGGTCGATCCTCGCTTTTCGATCCGCTATGGCCCAATTCCAATGCGACCCCATTGTAGGGCCCACGACATGCTTAGTGGAAGCCAAGGGAATCGCCAAAAAATGAAGCCTTCCTGCATAACGCCACAGATAGGCTTGACATTGTCAATAAAAGATGATAAGTGTTGCGTCAATGCGTTCCCGAGTTAGCGGCCGCGTGGTCGGCGCGGCGGCACATCCTCGTAGAGTCGTACGAAGCGGAGGATTGACATCATGGCATTCGGGAATGGCACGAACTGGAACGGAAACCTAGCTAGCAAAGTTTTGATGGATTCGGAGATCGTTTCAAGCGATGGTGCAGTTGGGTTCTTGCACTGATTGTGGATGTTTATATTCGGAGCATGATCCGTTGGAGCAACGGCGGAAAACGACGCGGCCGATCACGATGTGAGTCGCCCTTCGTGCCAAACCTGACCGGCAAACACGGCGTTCGCCGATGCTCAATGTGTTCGTCGCGTGAAACCAGAAGGTCTATGGAAAAGACTCCGGCGTTGGTTCCGGGCAGAGCGGCTCGATCTTGAGACGTCAGTTCTCTCATTGAAAGGGGAAGATATGTCGGTTGGGGACACCTTGATCTGGACCGGGAAGGTACTGGCTGCCACGACCAATCAACCGACGCAGCTCAAGCTGACTGTCTCGTGGAAGCGAGGTCTGGGCAATCCCGCCCAGCCACTTTCCATAACAGTCAACTTGGTGGCTAATGAGACAGCCGCCGACGTAGTCGGAACCGTTTTTGCGGAATGGCAAAAGAAGCATCCCTACGGTCGGGATATCGAATTCGACATACAGGGCGAAGGGGGACGCCTTTTCTTCAACGGGCCACCGACGGCGATGATGGTTGATGGACTCGATGCGAGCGGAGTGCCTATTACCATCTCTCTTCTGGAACTAGGGAAGCTGGTCGATATCCGCGGTATTGGCGTATCCACGTGGGTGCGCGATTGGCCAAAGAGCAGCGCGCCATAGTCGCCATACGACCGATCGAGCGGCCTTCCTTATTCCTCCGCCCAGCCAGGCGGGAAGCGGGCCTACCGCCCCAGTTCTAATCGGGTTAGGTGCCACCGCGCAAAGTCTTGTTCAGGCAATCCCGGGATGTTGCGATCAGTACAGATCTTGAATTCACCTTCGGCTTCCGCGTCGCGGCGATCAACGAGGCGCCGCACGCCAACGTAGTAGTGTCCAGCCGCGCGTTGTGCATCGCTTTTAGCCTTGGCGATGGCGTCGTCGGGAACCGGATCGCCGCGAAGGACGGCGATGAGCATGCGTTCATACGGATCCCGGACGTGTTCCTCGGCGTCGAGAAGTGCCTGATTCGCGGCCTCGAGATCTCCCGCCTCGCCGCGGAATGTCCGCATCTCCCAAACCCACATTCTGGATTGAACGTACCACCGCGGTTCGCGCGTCTCGCTGCGCGAAGGATCCGACCCAGACCGGCTCGGTTGATCCGGGCGAGCGGTGTGGTCCAGTTCAATTTTAGCGGCTGCATCCAGATCCCCGATCGCCCCGGCTATGTCGCCGATGTGGCGCCGCGTAATCGCTCGAAGGAGGTAAGGGTACACGGATGGGAGGGGACTCGAGAGGGCAATGGCCCGGTCGAAGTCGGCGAGGGCACCCGGATAATCCCCCGCCAGATAGTGCAGGTAAGCGCGGTTATGGAAGTCCTCCGGCAAATCGTGCGAACTGACCAGAACGCCGATGCCCCGCTCATATGCCGTGCGGGCGGCGGGGAGGTTCCCCGCACGCATGTCCAGCAACCCGAGCGTGCGCCAGGCCAACGAGTTGCCCGGCTCCAATCGAATCGCCTCTTGGCAGTCGTATCGTGCGCCTGAAAAGTCATCTAGTCGAATCCTCATCTTCGCGCGGAGCGCATAGGCCGCCCCCAGGTTCGGGTCAAGCGAGATCGCCTCCGTGGCCCTGGTGATGGCCGTCTCTTCCTCGCGGTTGTCCGCGAGAGCCAAGGCTTCGAAATAGACCCGAACCGCGGAATCCTTGGCCGCTTCGGCCGCCAGCCGCCGTGAGTGAACCTGACGCTCCGCCGCCAGACTGACGGCTGCGACGAGAGCGGCGGCGACTCCGATCCGCACGCGCCGCCGGAAAAGAAACTTTCGGAACTTGTATCCCAGGCTGGGAGGACGCGCGAGGATCGGCTGATGGCGCAGAAAACGCTCGATGTCCTCGCGCATCGACTCCGCCGACTGATAGCGCCGGCGGCGGTCTTTTTCCAACGCCTTTTCGACGATCGTCTCCAAGTCGCCGCGAAGGGTCCGATTGATCGCGCTGAGGTGGGTCGCAGGGGCCTCGCGGATGATCCGCGGAACGTCATAAACCGGCGTGTGATCCATCTCGTACGGTAGTCGCCCGCTGAGCAACTCGTAAAGCACGACGCCGAGGGCGTACACGTCGCTGCGCGTGTCCAGATCCTGCGGATCGCCCTCGCATTGCTCCGGAGACATGTATTTCAATGTCCCGATTAGATCGCCAATGGCGGTCTGTTCGGTCGTCGCGGCCATGTCCGAGTCGGTCGAGCGGGCCACCCCGAAGTCGATGATCTTCACTTCGCCGCCGGAATCAACGAGGATATTCCCGGGCTTAAGGTCGCGGTGGATGATCCCCTTCTGGTGTCCATGATGGACCGCATCGCACACATTCCCGAACAAGCCAAGCTTTTGCCGCACGCCTAAGTGTCGTGCCGTGGCATACGCGGTGATCGACTTGGCATTCGGGATGTACTCCATCGCAAAATACGGCAACGGACCGGAAACGTCCTCGTGAACCCCAGCCTCGTAGACCTGAGCGATACACGCGTGGCGCAGTCTCGCCAAGACCTGCGACTCGTACTCGAACCGGCGGTGGGCGCTCTTGGACGTCACGCCGCGCTTCATGATCTTCAAGGCCACGACGCGATGCGGATTCTCTTGAATGGCCTCGTAGACGGTGCCCATTCCGCCGCTGGCGATGAGTCGCTTGACGTGATACTTCCCGATGCGCCGCGGAAGTGCTTTGGCGCAGAGTAGCCGTGGGTCCGAGTCGGGCGAGGAGGATGACGGGTTCGGTTGAGTTGTATCGCTTCCCACAGCCCGGCCCCCTTGGATCTTTCTGGAGCATCCTGCGGAAAGACCACTCTATCGCCACGACCGATCAGGTGTCAACTGCGGCGAACATCATATGAATAACGTCGCTCGCGAAGCCCATGACGTCCTTACCTGCGGCCTTGCCTTCCGGGCTGGATAACGCCGCAATCATCGCCTCCTTGGAGTCGAAGTACATTTCGGCCATGAGGTAGTACTTCGCCTCGCCGGCCGGGGAGCCGGTGAACCGGCATACCTCAAGCCTTCGCAATCCCGGCATCTTCCTCGCAAGCGGCGTATGAATCTCGGTGTAATGCTTCTCAAACGCGGCGACATCTACCGGCTTTTTGTACAGCGCCACGAGTTTGACCACGGTCAACTCCTTTCCAGATAACGGCGTAAGTGTTCCTTGTTCATCACCACCTGTACTTGCCGACCGCGAGCCAGCAGCCGATCCCCGTCGTGCGCAGTTACGTCGCAAACGACCCGCGTGTGGTGATCCCTCCACACTTTGGTCAGCACCGCCCGAACCCGCACCGTCCGACCGACCGGGCACGGGCCAAGGTGGTCCACGCTCACGTGCGAGCCAACGCCTTCTTCTTCATCCTCTAGAAAACTCACGAGCACCATCCGCGCCGCCAGCTCAAAATGATGGGCCACGGACCACGTCGAATAGACCCGGTGAACAACCACGTCGTCAAAGGCCGGGCACATGTCCTCGGTCACGACGACGCTCAGTTCGCGGGTGATCCCCGGTTCGAATCCCGGCTTCATTCGCGGAAATCCTGTGGTGTCGGCAAGGGGGAGCGACCTTTCATCAACAGCGAAAGCACGCTCCGGCCGGCACCATCGAAGGGCAGTTTACCTCGACGCTGCCTCTGGGTTAAGTGGGATTGCGGCGGTTGACGCCCCGGCTCCCAGCGGTAGAATGTCCTGGTTATGAATCGCGTGTCGCTCGCAGTCAAGTCCAGCGTCCTCCTGTTGCTGACCGCTTCGGTCGGCGTGGCTGGACCACGGGCGGGCATCGCCACGACGGCATGGGAGCTGGACTTCGAGTTCTACGACCCGCAGCGTATCAGCCTTCGGCTGCCGGGCGACACTCACGAGACGACCTATTGGTACGTCGTCTACCGGGTCACCAACCGTTCGGGGCAGGACGTGAAGTTCTTGCCGACGTTCCGGATGGTCACCGACGACTTGCAGGAAGTTGTGGCGGGCGACGGTGTCGATCCGCTGGCCTACGACGCGATAGCCGATCGACACCGCGTGGAGTTCCCGTTCTTCGCCCCGCCGGCGAAGGTTACCGGGATGCTCCTGCAGGGCGAGGTCAATGCGCGAACGTCGGCGGCCGCGTTCAAAACGTTCGACACGACGTCCGCCGGTTTCAAGCTTCTCATTGCAGGCCTGTCGGGCGAAATGAAACGCGTGACCAACGCGGCCTTTGATTCCGACACTCCGGAGTCAGATGGCAAACCGCGGGTTTTTCTGTTCCGACGTACACTGCAAGTATTCTATGACCTTCCGGGCGACGTGCAGACCCGAACCATTGGAACGCCGGTTCGGCGATCGCGCGAGTGGATCATGGATCCGATGACGCCGGCGATTGCGGCAAGCAAATAGCCGATCTGGTTCGGATCGGGCATCGCGCCTGCGGAATGACCCGGACCAGGTTGGGAACAGAGATTTGGAGTAGCAAATATGGCACACAAAAAGGGACAAGGTTCGACACGGAACGGCCGGGACAGCAACCCCCAGTTCCTCGGCCTAAAGCGCTACGCCGGGCAGTTCGTGATTACAGGTACGATTCTGGTGCGGCAAAAGGGGACGCCGCACCTGCCAGGCCGCAACGTCGGCTGCGGACGAGACCACACGCTGTTCGCCCTCTCCGACGGCGTTGTGCAGTTCCGCGGGCGGAAGATCGACGTTCTTCCGGCAGCGAACTGACGCCTGCATGCTGAACATACGGGGAGATGACTTGCGCGGGGCGGTCGTCCGACCGCCCCGCTTTCGTTTCCGGAAGTTGAGCGTTTTGAACCAACCTTTAGCCCTGTTTCATTCGGCATTCTTCACTCCCTCCCATGCTCGTTGATCGCGCTGAAATCTACGTTCGTGGCGGAAAAGGCGGCGACGGCTGCGTCAGCTTCCGACGGGAGAAGTTCGTCCCCAAGGGCGGCCCGGACGGCGGCGACGGCGGCAACGGGGGCAGCGTGATCGCGGTCGCCACCCCCGGCGTGGACACCCTGCTGGACTTCAAAGGAAAGCACCACTGGATCGCCGAGAACGGCCAGCCGGGAATGGGTAAGAACATGTTCGGCAAGCACGGGAAGGATCTCGCCCTGCGGCTTCCGCATGGAACACTCATTTTCGACCGCGAAGCCGGCGTTCTTCTGAAGGATTTGGACCAGGACGGCGAACGGATATGTGTGGCCGACGCCGGAAAGGGCGGGAGAGGCAACTCCAAGTTCGCCTCCTCGACCAACCAGGCCCCGCGAGAGGCGGAGAAGGGAACCCTGGGGCAGGAGCGGTGGCTGCGCCTGGAGCTTAAACTCTTCGCCGACGTCGGAATCGTCGGACTGCCCAACGCGGGCAAGAGCACCCTGCTGTCGAGACTGTCGAAAGCAAAGCCGAAGATTGCCGACTACCCCTTCACGACCCTCCAGCCGCAGCTTGGAATCCTGGAGCTTTCCGAGCATCGGCGGGTTGTTTTGGCTGATATTCCTGGATTGATCGAAGGCGCCCACGAGGGGGCGGGCCTGGGTGACGAATTTCTTCGCCATATCGAGCGAACTCGCGTCATCCTGCACCTGATCGACGTCGGCAGCGAGTTCCCGGCGGCGCCGCCGTGCGAGGCCTATCGCGTCATCCGAGAGGAGCTGTTCAAATATAGCCCAGAGCTTGCAGCGAAAGAGGAGCTGGTCGTCGGAAGCAAGCTTGACCTAAGCGGTGAGGATGACGGAATCCTTTCGGAACTCACCGAGGCAATCGGCAAGCAGGTCCACCCGATCAGTGCGGTGTCTGGAGCAGGGTTGAAGGAAATGACCGAGAATCTTTGGGCGATGGTGCAGCGGGTTAAGACGTTCGCGGTCGAATCCGCAGACCGGGTCGCACCGACTGATGCGCCGAACGAGAAAAATGCATGATCCACCAACCTCGTCCGTTCGATCCCCAAGCGCCGGCGATCGTCATCGACATCGGGAACACTTCGACGAAAGTGGCGACCTGGCACGATGGGGTGGTCACGGGACCGCTGAGCGTCCCGACGGGTGACGCACCCGCCTTCGTCGAAGCCCTGCGGGCACACGCGGCGGATTCCGGCAGGCTTGGTCCCGCGGCGGCCGTTGTAGGGTCGGTCGTCCCTGAAGCCCTTCGCCGCGTTCGTCAGGTCGTGGAGGACGTTCTTGGCTACGCGGCCTTAGTCGTCGGCGATTCGATACCCC
>JBBTCJ010000137.1:0-16327 GCA_038043285.1 Planctomycetota bacterium
GAGTATTCGTGCATCGGTGACGCACGCAGTCCCCCACCCTTCGCTGCGCGAAGGATGGGGCACCAAGCTTTTATTCGATGCAGACGCAGAACCGGCTGTGCCCGCCCAAGCTATGACCGCGGATGGGCCTCGTCGTAAACCTGCTTGAGCCGGGCGTTGGTCAGGTGCGTGTAGATCTGGGTCGTAGAGATCGACTGGTGGCCCAGAAGCTCCTGGACGCTGCGCAGGTCGGCCCCGTTGTTGAGCATGTGGGTGGCGAAGCTGTGCCGTAGCGTGTGCGGGCTGATGCTGGGGTCCATGCCGGCCTCGCTCAAATACTTGTCGAGCTTGCGGCGAACGCTTCGCGTGCTGAGCCGCTGACCGTGCTTGTTGACGAACAGCGCGCTCTGATCGAACGTCGCGGAGCGGGAATCGGCGCGGCGCAGTTGGAGATATTTTTGGATGGCCGCCAGCGCCGTCGGACCGACGGGAGAGGTGCGCTGCTTTTTGCCCTTGCCGCGGACGCGGATCACCTGGGCCTCAAACTCCAGATCGGCGAAGTTCAGGTCCACCAGTTCGCTGACCCGCACGCCGGTGGAGAAGAGCAGTTCGAGCATGGCCCGATCACGCGAGCCGAGCAGTGATCCGTCGTCGGGCGTCGAGAGAAGTCTGCTGATTTGTTCCATTTCCAGGAACTTCGGCAGCCGCTTCTCCTGCTTGGGCGTCCGAATCGTCGCCAGCGGATGGGCCTTGACGTATCCGCGACGCATGCAGAACTTGTAAAAGCTCCGCAGCGTGGCCAGTTTGCGGGCGACCGTGGACTTCGAGTAGCTCTGCGTTCCCAGGAACGACAGGAAGGTCTTGATCTGCTCGGTGTCGACGTCGCGGATCTTCTGTTGCACGCCCGGCTCGGCCAGGACGGCGACGGCGTGGGAGTCGATGTCCGAGGCGCCGCCGCTGGCGGCTGAACGTCCCCCGGCCACGGTCAAGTTGGTGAAGTTCTGCCGCCCCGCGGCCGCGTTCAGATCGCCCATCAGATAGGCGCAGAACTGGGCGAGGTCGGCGGCGTAACATTTCGCGGTGTGCGGCGAAAAGTGGCGCTCGAACTTCAGGTAGTTCAGGAACTCGTCAATCAGGGATTGCTGTTTCATGATCGCTGAGCACTTCTGCAATCAAACCCCGCCATCCTGTTCCGAGTCCTTTGGCCAGGAGGCTGTCACCCGTCCGCGCTCACGACGCACGGACTACGTGGCGATCCGGTCGAGCTCCATCTCCAATCGTCGTCCCATCTGATAACTGAGCACCGCCGCGTCGAACCAGTCGAAACTGCTGTTCGGATCGGCGGCCATCGAGGCGAACGAATCAATCACGCTCGTCTCCTGACCCGGCTGGTAGCGGAAGATGAAGCGCTCCTCGCCCTTCACCAGAGAAAGCTGCCGGATCACGTTCATGCCTTACTTCCCGCTCCGGCTTCCGCTCGCTATCCGCGGGCGCTCGCCGTTGAGCAGCACGTCGATGGTCTGAGAACAGCAGAAGCGAATGAAATCCTGCTGGCTGACCACGTACCTCCGCCAGCCGTACGGGCTGGTGTCCGCATCGCGCCGCGACGCGTAGGTTTTGATATCCGCCACCACACTGTCGTGCGCGGCGTCAAAAACTCGCTGGGTTTCCGAAAGCACGTGCACGCCGGGTTGCTCCGGAGGCCGCGCGTCCAGGCGGTATAACGCGGGAGATTGCACCGCGCCCTCAAGCTCGATGCCCGGCCTAGGCCGCGTTCCGTACAGTTGAGCGGAGAGGCCGACGCTGGGAGGATCGAACGGGTCATATTCAGTCACCGCGAAAACCAGGAGCGCATCCGCTCCAAGCCACTGCACCAGTTCGCCCGCGTGGCTCGCCGACTCCACGCGATCCTTCCCCTGCGCCGCCAGCACGCCCAACACCCGGCTGACCGGGATCACGCGAATTCCGTCCGCGTATCCCAGCTCGCTGGCCATCAGATCGGCGAAGCGATTCGGATCGAAGTCCGTCGATCCGCTGAGATTGATCGCCGGAGCGACCGCCACGGTGGCGAAGCCGAGCACTCGATTCGACGTCGACACCGGCTCCACCGGTTGGGCTTTGTGGCAGCCGACCCAACCAAAGCACGCGCCGACCACCAGGGCGCATCGGCTCAATTCCCCGCCGGTACGCCGCAAAATCCCTGCTCGGCGTTCCTCTCGCCTCGCGCGCACGCCTCCGACGCTCCTGACGACGCGTCGTCTGCCTGCGAAAGCGCGCGCCTTGCACGCTCCCCCCCAGAACGCTGGGACTGACGGTTCATCGTCCATTTTCCAAACCTCCTTGCGTCCGCGACAACAAGGTATTCAACATCCCATAAGCCGATGCGTATCTCACGCGGAACGAGTTGTCGTGCGTCTCACGCTGCACCACGTCGCTGAAACTCCATCGCCCCGCCGCGCGATTTCCACCCGCCAAACATGGGCGCACGAAGAAAAACGCGCCCACCTCCGGGCAATTCGAGCGACCGCCTGGCCGCAACCGCCACACATTTCGCAAGTTCTTCGTACCTGCGAAGACCACAATCGGTCATTGTCCGATAACCTTGTGCTGGTCTATCGACGTGCCGCTTCCAAGACCTGAAGGCGTTCGTGGTCGACACGCTGCTTGATAGGATGGGCGCCAAAACAAATCTACAATCGCACAAAACAATTTGCACGTTAATTTCCAAGGTATTCGTTTCAATGTTCTGCTGGATGCGTGGCAAAAAAATGTCTGTTTCTGTCGCCTTGCGGGTGTGCGCGGCCTAGAGTAGCGTTGAGGGATAGAGAAGGCCCGCATCTCCCTGGTGGCCGACTCAGGGGCCTTTGCGACAGGAAAGAAGCAAACCCCCGCCCATTTTGGCTTTCGCTTCTACGCGACGCGCGTCGGAACGCGTGGCGCCGATCTATCGTGCTTTTGGCATGGGAGGTGGGACCATGCAGGTACGTCGAAACGGCAAGGCGTTCGAAAGCGTTCTGGTGGACGTCAACACGCAGCACGATTTCTGCGATGTCGGCGGCGCCTTTCCCGTGGCCAACGCGACGGAGCTGATTCCCGCGTTGCGTCACGTGGTGGCGTGGGGGCGGCGGAATCAGACCCCCGTCGTCTCTTCCATGGAGTCACATCGCCCCTTCGAGTTGTCCGACAGCGGACACCCGATCCATTGCGTGGACGGGTCCAACGGGCAGCACAAGCTTGAATTCACGATGTTCCCTTCGCGGACGAAGCTGGAGGTGGACAACTCGCTGGCTGTTCCGCTGGATCTTTTCCGCCGTCATCAGCAGGTCATCCTCCGCAAGCGGAGCGACGACCTTCTTCTCAACCCCAAGGCGGAGCGGCTTCTATCGGACCTCCCGGTCCTCGAGTACATCCTCTTCGGGACGGGGCTGGAATGCTCGATCAAGGCGATAGGGCTTGCCCTCCTGACGCGCGCGAAGCAGGTCACAATCGTCGTCGATGCGTGCGGGTACTGGAGCCGATCGACGGCCGACCTGGCCCTGCGGCAGCTCGTCGCCAAGGGCGCAGCTTTGACGACCGTTGACCAGTTGCTCCAGCGAAGACTTGCAAGGCGTTGGCGTTATCCTGATCCGCGGCGCAACGGAAACGGATCGCACGCGTCGTCCCACGGTGCGAGCGGCAACGGTCGCCAAAGCGTCGTCAAGAACGAGACCAAGTCCAACGGGAAAAGCCATGCGCCGGCCTCTTCGGCGAACCCCGCGGAGTCCAGCGAGTTGACTTGCCCACCGGTGGTGCTGAAGCATCGAAGCGCCCGTCTTCCCGGCAATGCTCATCGACCGGAATCGTTCCGCCCTTAGCGCTTTGTCGCAGGAGAATCTTCGGGTTGCGGAAAGGTGGCAGAGCCGCGGGCACAAGCCCGCAGGCCCTTCCGGGCCGAACATTGAACTGCGGCGAACAACAAGCCCACCCGTTGCTCCGTTGAACGGAGTCTCTACAATCGACCTTCGCCAAGTAGGAACGCGGAAAGACTTTCGCTTCCTGCGCGGCGCTGCCATCGACCGGCCTCGTTGCGTGGGCTTGAGCCGAAGGCGAAGGAGTGCCCTGGCGGGCGGAAGTTCTAGTTCGCACGTGAGTGATACTTGGACCGCTACCCGCGCGCGCTGGAGCCTGCGGCTCGCGTAATATTTCTTGCGCCGACGTACCCATAGGCGCTGGGGATCACAATTGCCCAATGGCGAAGAAGAAGAAACTACCCAAGCAGTTGGCGATCCTAGACGAGGATCTATGCACCGGTTGCGATGCCTGTGTGACCGTCTGCCCGGTCGATTGCATCGATAAGATTTCCGATCCGCGACAACCCGGGTATGCCATGGGCGTGTGCACGATTGATCTCACGGTCTGCATTGGATGCAAGCTGTGCGCTCAGGTCTGCCCTTGGGACGTGATCACCATGGTCCCCAGCGAACAAGTCGTCGCCGAACCCAAGTTCGCGGCCCTCCTGGCTGCGGAGTAATCCAGCGCCCGTGCAAATGCCTTTGGGCGACGCCAGGCTCACGCCTGACGCCGCGGGGGCGCTTTGCCTCCTTCGACGCAGCGGAAACCACGGGGAAGGGCCGCGCCCCGTTGCCCCATCCGCGTCGGTGGGAGAACAATGGCGACCTCAAACGGAGCAAGGTTGATTCGCGCGTCGACGGTGCTATTCGCACGCCCCAGCCGCCACCAGATCACCCACGCCTTCGCGGCGGCGGACCTCCGGCCAGGGACCAACGGGGGAGTACCACTCGGCCAGGACGTTCTCGAAGTCATCCACGGACGCGACGGAGAGGAATGCGTTGCGCACGGAGAGGTGACAGGGATGATGCTCGGAGTATTTCACTCCGAACTTGCGCATGATTTTTCCGACCATCGCCGGGCCGTACTCGTGCAGGCAGAGCCGCCAATGTTCCGCGATGGTCTCGCGCTGCTGTTGGATCGTCGGCGGAGGAGGGAGAGGCTGACCGGACCATAGCGCCCGGCATTCCTGGAAAATCCAGGGATTCCCGATGCAGCCTCTGGCGATGGTGACGCCGTCAATACCGGTCGTTTCCATCATGCGCACGCAGTCGTGGGCGGTGAACAGGTCGCCGCTGCCGAGAATGACTTTGTCGCCGACGCGGCGTTTGACGCGGGTCAGGAACGACCAATCGCTGGCGCCGACGTAGCGCTGCTCGACGGTTCGCCCGTGGACGGTGACGGCGGCCACGCCGATGGAGAAGGCTCCGTCGAGGATCTCCAAGAAGTTGCGTTCGGACGCCGCGGTGTGGTCGGCGCCGCGGCGCATCTTGACGGTCACCGGGCGGACAGCCCCCACGGCATCGTACACGCGGCGAATGATGTCGAGCGCCATATTCGGCTGGGAGAGAAGGAATCCGCCGCGACAGCGTCCGAGCACTTTCCGGACGGGACAGCCGAAGTTGATGTCGATCACGTCGTAGCCCGCCTGGGCGAGATCCCGCGCGGCCCGGCCGAACAACTCCGGTTCCGCGCCCATGAGTTGTCCTCCCACGGGATGATCGTCGTCCGCGACGCGAAGGATCTCGCGCCGCAGCTTTCCCGGTTGCAGGACGGATTTGTCGAGCACGACCTCGTTGAGGGCGTAGGCCGCTCCGTGGCTGCGTGCGAGGCGGCGCATGGGCAGGTCGCTGTAACCGCTGAGGGCGGCCTGAACGAACGGATGGGGAAGCGGCAATGAACCAATCATCAACATGGGACAAAGTGTAGAAGAATGCACGAGAATCGTCGAGATTCGTTCAGCCTGGTAGAACAGTACGACGTCTGTGACCGTTTAGGGGGGGCTGGGTCGTGAGTTCAGAACCGCGAGTGTTCACGAACGGTCGGAGCTGGACCGCTCCATTCTGTCGCCGTGCTGATCGACGCCGTGGGGGGCGACCTTCGTTGCGGCTACGTCGCGGTGGGAAGCGACGCGAGCATCCTTGCCAGCAATTCCATGGGCAGGCCGACGACGTTGGTGAAGCTTCCGTCGATGCGTTCGACGAAGGCGTCTCCTTGATCCTGAATGCCGTAGGCGCCGGCCTTATCGATCCACGCATTCGTGTCGAGGTAGGATTCGAGTTCTTCGTCGGAAAGACGGCGCATGGTCACGGTCGTCACGTCGTGGCGGGTAAGCCGCCATCCGGATTGGGCGTCGAGCAGCGTGACGCCGGTGATGACGTGGTGCCTTGTGCCGGAAATGGACCGGAGGATCCGGCGGGCGTCCTGGCGGTCGACGGGTTTTCCAAACACGCTTTGGTCGAGTGCGGCGAGGGTGTCGGCGGCAAGGATCAGACCTTCCGGGACGATTCGGGCAACGCTCTCAGCCTTGTGGCGGCTGATCCGTTCGGCCAGCTCGGTTGGGGCAATCTGGGTGTGGAAATCGTTGGGTTCAGCGACGGGGGAGGGAACAACGCTGAAGGCGAAGCCATGTGCCCGCAGGAGTTCGGCGCGGCGCGGACTGGCGGAGGCAAGAATCAAGCGATCCGGGACGGGTGTTTCGCTGTTGGAACCTTCGATCATTCGCGGGAAGGATAAGGCAAGCCGCGTCGGCGTCCATTCAGACGGCTTCGGCGAAGGAGCAAGAGCGCTCAGCCGTGTCTGAGCACTCTCTCTCGTTGAGGAGAGAGGGGCGGATGGTTTGATCGGCGTGTTCGGTGAACGTGGAAAAGCCCGCTCCCTCGCGGTCGCGGCTCTGATAAGAGGCGCCTGGGCGTTTGAACAGAGCCGCGACCGTCAGGGAGTGGACCATTTCATTCGATCAGCCCAACGATAACGGTCACTCGTGCTACTCAGGCTTCGGCGACGTTGCACGCGACGGAACGGCGGGCGATCCGAGGAAAGGCGCCGAGTGCGGAACGAACATCGCATCCAACTGGAGCAGGGCATCGTCAACCGTCAGGCTCGCCTCGGCGTGGTTATCAAGACTTTCGGTCCAATCCACGGAGAGATCCACCGGCGAGTAGGCCAACTCTGAGTCCGCATCCACCTGCCGCCAGCAGTGAATCTCGTTTGTGGTGATGGCCACCAACGTATCCAGAGAAGCAAACCGGCTGCGCCAATCACTGTCGGAAGCCGACCGTTCCTCGACGGGCGCGAGTTTCGTTTCCTCGAAGATCGAGTCCATGAAAACCGGCGGCCCGATCAGCGCATCCGCGTTCGGCCCGACATCGGCCACGAACTGAAAATCGACCAGCGTCGTCTCGCAGGGAGCGGCCGGCAACTGATCCCACGAGGGGGTAAGCCGCGCCCCGTCAGAGGATGGAAACGCCGGGCCGGGGATATCGATCGGCGCCCCCGGAACGGTGTTTCCCGAGGCGTTCTCCTTGGACGGGGCCTGGGTCGGACTCGAGGGAAGGGCGGTTTCCTCAACGGTTGCCATCCCGGCCTCGTCCCGGCAACGCAGCTCATTACGGACCAGGTCGAGCCGGTGTTCCAACTCGGTAAGCCGGGCGGCGGTGTCAAATGCGGACACTCGCGCACGAAGATCAACGACGCGGGCGATCAACTGGGCGTCCAACCCCGGATGGGAGGATCGGGAGTCTCGCCGTGAACGCGCGAACGAGCTGCGCTGCGGCGCGTTGCGAACGTTCGGCTCTGTCGCGTTTGCGGTATCCGTGCGGTGTTCATCCGCGACCAGGCTATCGGGAGCGTCGGCCACAGAGGCATGGCCCGACTCGGCGGATGCCGCGCGATCCGACTCGATCTCGCGGTGCATCACGCAGCGGCTTTCGTTGTCCAGAATCTCGGCAAGCTCGCGCAACGTGACCAGGGTTCCGTTCCATTCAATCTCCGCCGGCGGAGTCAGCGGCGGCACGTTGGAGGTTAAGGGTTGTGGCGGCGCGGCAAACCCTTGGTCGTCGGTGGTGATCGGTCCGCCGAGGCCCATGGCAACCTCCTCGACGACGATCAGGTCTTCGATGAACTCCTCTGCTTCGATCGCTGAAGGCATCTCGTCTTCCACGAACATTTCCGGTTCGTCGCAGGGATCGGCAACCATTCGGTCGTCGTCTTCCAGGTATTCCTCGTGTTCGTCGGTCGGGTTCACGACAAGGTTGGGTTCGACCTCGACGAAAAGCTCCGGCTCCATCTCGACAAACAGTTCGTCGGTGCGCCAGGAAGGCTGCTCCGCGATCCCTACCGGCGGTGTTTGCGTGGCGCCCTCGACCGACTGACCGGGCGTAGGAGTCGGAGACGCCGGATCCGGCTCGATGGACTCTTGGGCCTCGACATACGGCTCGTCCGTCCGCCGGCTCGGCCTTTCGGCGATCTCGTCCTGCGCGCACGGCTCTTCCGGGGCGGCAACCACTTGGTCCGCGATCGCCGTCGAGGGTTGGATTTTTGCTGACTCGATGATGGCCTCGATCAACCGATCGAATTCGTCCGCGCCCGCGTCCGTCATCGCGCCGCTCGGAGCCGCCTCGATGGTTCTTGTTGCCTCGGCGCCATCGGTGAGCGAAGGCTCGACCTCGGAAGGCGCCGCCTCGTCCGGCGGCGCGGCGATCGCGGCGACGCGGTCCTGTGCTTCGGCGGTTCGGGCCTCGGCCACCTTGACCTCGACCTGCTCAAGCTGGGTCTTCGCCGCGGTGAACCCGCTATCCATCGCCAAGACTCGTTCAAACTCCGCGGCCGCATCCTCGAATCGCCCCTGGCCGCGATACATCAGGCCGAGGTTGTAGTGCGCGTCCATGTCGGGCATCGCGTTCTTGAAGCTCATGAGCGCTTCCTCGAAACGCCCGATGCGGCTGAGCACCAGCCCGAGGTTGACGTGCGCGCGGGTCATTTCCGGATCCAGCTCGATCGCCCGACGCAGGTGGGTCTCCGAGGCATCCCATTGCCCGACGTACATCAATTCAAAGCCCAGATCGTTGCGATATGCCGCGACGTTGGGCCTTAGTTCCATGGCGCGCACCATCGAGGCGACGGCTTCGTCGTGCTTGCCGGCAAGGCTCAAGGACCGTCCCAGGCGGTGATAGGCGGCCGCGAATTCATGGTTGACCGCGACGGCCTTTCGATATTGCTCGATCGCCTTGCCGATCATTCCCTGCTTTTCGAACATCAACCCCGCGGCGAAATGGGTCTGCGGAAGAATCTTCGGCGCGTCTTCCGGGGGCACCCGTTCGAGCGTGTGGCCGGGTGTTGACTTGTACCTCGGATGCTGTGCGCGACCGGGAGAGTAATCCGACTTGGCGCCGCAACCCGTCACGCACGAACCGAAGAACGCCAACAGAATCATTCGAGAATGCCGTCGCATGATCAAGACCGCCTTCCTGAGAGTTCGGACTTCCGTTTCCTTTACTCGTCCAAGTCCCCGCCGCAACGTCGAGCTACTGTCCGCCGGCCGAGGGTGGCGGCGAGAGTGAGATCGTCGTGGGTCCAGCGCCGCCGCCCGACGGCTTCTTGGTCCCCGCCCGGTCGATGGCGACGCCCTTCTCGCCCAGCACGCCGCGTCCGCCCGGCAGCATCGGCTTAACGTCCACTCGGCTGACGTCGCACCCGGCGACTTGCAGGTACTCTTTCGCGTGGGCCATGCGCTTCTGTACCAGTTCTTGATCCCTGTCGACGGTGTCAAAGCGCACCGTTCCGCCGTAGGTGTTGAGGATCGGCGCCATGCGGTCCAGTCGAGCCGTCCCGGTGGCGTTCAGCTCCGCCGTGTGCGGGACAAAGTGCGCGTCCACGAGGGCCATGTCGAAGGTCATGGCGTTATCCGTCATGTCCCGCAGATGCCCTTGGGCATGGGTCTTGCGGTGCTCCATCTTTTCAAACTGCATTTCGGCGGGTGACTTGTAATCGGAGTGATGACCGCAGGCTCCGCCGCAGGCGACGAGAACGGCGACTGAGGCAATTCGACGCAGGTTCGACGACATCGATGGCTCCTTTGGTTTGCAAGCGTGTGCCCGGCCCGTTTATTGCAGCAACGGTTCGGCGCTCCCGCGCCGAACGGACAAGCCGGGTTTCTCGCCCTAGTTATCGAGAGAATCTCGGACCAACATTCGTAAATTATCGGGCTGCGGCAGCGCGCCCTCGGATGCGCCTTTCCGATCGCGGAGGGCGTGTTGACCTGCGGCAAACCCCGCTGCCAGCACAGGAAGGGTGATCCGCGTCCGGCGGCGACTCCGAGGCCGCCGTTGGTGCAGGCGAACCGACGCCGGTTACAATGCTGAGAATGAGCCTGGCGCCGAAACCCCGTCTTGAGCAAGCCCGCGAAATTCATCGCTGCGCCGTGGTGATTGACTCGCATTGTGACACAACGCAACGGTTGATGGATCCGACGTTTGACCTTTCGCAACGACACCAGTCCGGGCACGTGGACATCCCGCGCCTGCGCGAAGGCGGCGTGGATGCGGTGTTCCTGGCCGTCTTTGCCGCCGGTCCCCTGCCCCTCGGCGCGGGTCCGCCCGCCGCGCGGGCGCAACTGCGGCGCATCCATGAAACGGTGCGGCAACACGCCGAGGTGCTGAGCCTGGCCCGCAGCGCAGCCGACGTCGGCCGCGCAAAATCAGCGGGAAAGATCGCCGTGTTGCCGGCGATCGAAGGTGGATATCTGCTCGATGACTCCCTGGAAGTTCTGCGAGAATTTCACGACGCCGGCGCGACGTACCTGACGCTCACCCACGCGTTTCATACGCACTGGGCGGATTCGTCCGGTGTGCACGAAGCGCTGGAACCGCTTCATGGCGGCCTCACCGAGTTTGGACGAGAGGTGGTCAAGGAGCTGAACCGCCTCGGCATGATGGTGGACGTCTCGCACGCCAGCGACGAAACGTTCTGGGAGGTGCTCGAAACGTCGAAGGCGCCGGTGTTCGCCAGTCACTCGTCGTGCCGCGCCGTCTGCCCGCATCGCCGCAATCTTTCGGACGAGATGATCCGCGCCATCGCCCAATCCGGCGGCGTGGTGCAGATCAATTTCGCGGCCGGCTTCGTCGATTCCGCGTTTCCGCTCCCTGACCCCAAGGCCATGCAGGCCTGGCTGGCGAATCTTCAAGTGCCGCCCCCGAAAGTAACCGATCACCGGACGCCGTTGTCGCTGTTGGTGGATCACTTCGATCACGCGCTACAACTGGTCGGCCCGAAGCACGTCGGCCTCGGTTCCGATTTCGACGGAGTCCCGGCGCTTCCCGACGGCATGCAGGATTGTTCGATGTTGCCGAATCTAACCGCCGCCCTGCTCGACAGAGGCTACGACGAAGCCGACCTGGTGATGATTCTTGGCGGCAACCTCTTGCGATTGATGGATGCCTGTGAACGCGCCAGGCTCGAACTTGCCGGAGCGTCGCCCCAACCGGCCGCCCCTGCACACCGGAGTGACACACGATGACATCAACCGCCTTGCGTCCTTCGGACTTTCAACGCCGCGTTTGGATCTCCCGCGAGTTGCCCGCACGATCGCTATGACAGACTCGCGCCGCGTGTCCTTGACGCAACGCGACCCCCCCTGGGTAGCGTCCATCGTCGTCCTCGGCGCGATCCTTTACCTTCCCGGGCTGAACTGGGGACTGCCAGGCGTCGTTTCCTGGAGCCAGGACACCATCGCCGGCACGAGAACCTTGGGGGCGATCGAAGGCTGGCCTGAGGACTGGAAGGGTCGCTATCCGCCGCTACAACATATGATCCTTTACGCAGCGTATCGCCCAGTGCTGTCGCACTGGGAGGCGACCGGGCAGTCGACGACCGATCCGCAAACGGGCGAGCCGGTATTGCGACCGCCGCATACGCCTAAACTGGGTTTGCTCTTCCTGATTGCCGGCGCCGTGAGCGCGGTGATGGCTGTCGCGGGCGGAATAGGCGTCTGGTACGCGGCGAAGGAGTTTACCGCCGATCGCGCAGCCGCCGCGCTCGCCGCAGCCGCCTTCATGAGCGGAGCGGCTTACACCTATTTCGCGAAGCTGGGGAATGTCGACGTCCCGTCGATGTGCTGGTTCGCCTGGAGTCTATACTTCTATGTTCGACTCCTGGCCTCTCGCTCGGTCGGCGACGCGGCCATGCTGGGTCTGTTCGGAGGACTCGCGTCGGCGACGAAAGACGCGGTGGCGGGTATGTACCCGGGTATGGCGGTCGCGCTTGTGCTTCGCGAAGGCATTCGAGCCGCAGGCGGCTGCGGGTCCGCAAGCTTCGTCCCGTGCGGTCCCGCCCACACCGGCGCCCCCCCGACCCTCGACCGGTCCGGGCGGCCTTCGGTCACGGCCGCATTCTGGCATTCGCTTTTCCAATGGCGTTGGATCGCCGGTCTGGCTGCTTACCTGGCCGTGTATCTATTGATTAACGGCGCCTTCGCCGACCCGGGGGGATTTATCCAACGCCTTAAACACTGGTTCGCCCACCCTCACGGGGCGTTTATGCAACGCGAGTTCCAAAGCCCGACGCAGCTCAGCCTGGGTGTCGAGACGCTTCGTCAGGCCGCGGGCGCGGTCGGCTGGCCGATGCTCGGCGCGATTGGCGCATCGGTCGCGTACGTCGCCCGGCGAAGCGCGGGGAAGGCGTTGATCCTCCTCGCGCCGCCCGTTGGATACTACGTTCTCGTCATCGCGCCGATCCGTTTCGTGTATGAACGATTCCTTCTTGCGCCGCTGGCATGCCTGAGCATCCTTGTCGGCTGGATGTTTGTTGATTTGTTTCGATCGCGCCGCGTGCCGGGGTCGATTGCCGGCCTCATCCTCGGAGCGGCCTTCGTTCCCACGCTGGGCTATTGCTTCGCGGTCGATCTGGAGATGATCAACGACTCCCGATACGCCGCAGAAGTTTGGCTTCGCTCGAACGCTCCGCCGTCGGCGTCCATCGGCGGGCTTACCGGCGACGTTGCGCGATTTCGTCCCCAGTACTTGCCGCGGGCGCACGAAATGGGCTATGCGACGTACCCGGTGCTCGCGGAACGACGGTCATTCGACGACCCCCAGCCGGACTACCTGATGCTGTCGAGTTTTGACTGCCAGGACATGAACGCGGAGCAGCAGGCGTGCATGGACGATCTGCGACGCGGCGCCCTCGGCTACGCTCGCGTGGCTGAGTTCGAGGCGCGGTTCCTGGGTCCGCGCCGCTCGTGGCTGGGAGCCGCCGGGTGGTTCGCTCCCCCACCCGGCAAGATCAGCCCGACGATCACCGTGTTCGTGAGCGATGGTCGTCGATAAACCGATCGCCCGACGAGTTCGAACCCCATCCAAGGCCCCTCAGCAAGTCCAAGAGTCCGGACCGCACGAGAATTGACCCATTTTCAACATGGTCTTCACACCTGGCTCATACGCGTGGATGAAACTCCGCCTCGCGTCAGGAGAGAACCTGGCGAGGCGTCGCGGCGAGAAGGAAACGGGCTTTCCGGGGGGAAAAGCACAGGTTTCAACGACCGAAACGCGCCAACAATTCCGCTGTCACCTCATCAAAGCTGCCTGTACCACCCCGGACCCCGCTCCCACGCCCAGGGAGCGGGGTCTACGTTTGCAGACACCCCATCGTCGAGGGAGCAAGGAGAATCATCATTTCGGCGCGGCGAAACGCATCCGACGCGTCGTGTACGACCTTTCAGTCACAGGATTATACCGATGCCAGGGCAGGCGTCCGAGCGCGACTTCGCGCCTCGCCGACAAGGCGGTCGATCAGGTCAACCAGTTGGTCAAGCTGCGGCTTGGTGATCTGCGCATCGGCTCCGACGGACTGGCACTTCTTGTCGTTGTCGATGCTGACCAGCGAGCTGAAGATGACGATCGGGAGGCTCTTGAGCTGCACATGGCCCCTGATGCGCCGGGTGAGGTGCAACCCGTCGATGCGCGGCATCTCAATGTCGGTGATGAGCAGGTCGACGCCGGCGTTTCCCTGTGCCGCCGCGTTGGCTTCGAGGATGTCCCAGGCTTCCTGCCCGTCGTTGGCCATGGCAATGTCGGTGTACCCGGCCTTTTGCAGGTTGCTCTGGATCAACGCCCGCATGGCGCGGGAGTCCTCGGCCAGCAGTACCTTCGTGTCCTCGCGCGAGACACCCTTGCCGATCCGGGCGGCGTGCTCCTCAAACAGATCGACGCCGGAGATCTCAAATACCAGTCGTTCAAAGTCCAGCATCAGCACCATGTCACCCTTGATATAGGCGATCGAGGTGATCGGGGCCTTGTTGACGCCTTCGACGTCGGGAACCGCCGAGACTTCTTTCCAGTTCACGCGATAGATCTGCTCGACGGCGTTGACCGCGAAGGCGACGCGGGCGTCATTGAACTCCATGATGATGATCTTCGTCTCGCTGACCTCCGGGTCGCGCTGCAAGTGCAGACAGGCGTGCAGGTCGATGAGCGGCGTCACCGAGTCGCGTAACTGGAACATGCCGCTGACCGCGGCATGGGATTCAGGCAGTTTGGTGACCGGTAGCGGCTCGATGACCTCGCGCACCTTGGCGACGTTCACGCCATAACGCTGCTTGCCCAGCGTGAAAACGAGGACTTCGAGTTCATTGGTTCCGGATTCGAGAAGGATGTCGTGTTGTTTGGGTCCGGCCACGGGTTGCTCCTATCGGACGTAGAGTGCGGGCGCACCGCCCACCGGCGTGTGTATCGACGCGCCCGCGAGGATACTTTCGGCAACCGCGAAAGGCCGTGAACCCCGCGCCACGCCGAGCAAGCCCTCACGCCGATTGACAGGGGCGCGCCCCCTCTCTAGGGTGGCTCGCGCAGGGGCGCGGCGAGCGGAGCCGTCCCCAGAGCGACGGCGCTACCCGACCATCAGCCGCCCTTTTCGAGTGACATGCGTCCGACACTTTACCTGATCGACGGGCACTACCAGATTTATCGGTCGTTCTACGGTCTGCCCGGCGGGTTAACCAGTCCGACCGGCGAACCGACCGGCGCGACGCACGTCTTCTGCTCGATGCTGTTTTCACTGATTCGCCAACGCCGCCCGAACCACCTCGCCATGATTATGGACGTCAGCGACGAGACCGTGTTTCGTCGAGACCTCGACCCCGATTACAAAGCGCACCGTGATCCTCCGCCGGAGGCGCTCGAGGTCCAGCTCCATCGGATCGTCTCCATCGTCGAAGGGCTGGGCATCCCCATTCATCGCGTGCCGGGCTTTGAGGCCGACGACGTGATGGCCACCATCGCGGAACGGGTCCGCCATCAAAACGTGCACGTCTACCTGGTGAGCCGGGACAAAGATCTTGAACAACTCATCACCGACCGCGTGACGCTCTACGATCCGGTCAAGGACGCCGATGTTGACGCGAAGGCGCTGCTGGCGACGAAGGGGTACGCCCCGGAGCAGGCCGTCGAAATACAGACCCTCGTCGGTGATGCGACGGACAACGTCCCCGGCGTTAACGGGGTCGGGCTTAAGACCGCCGCGAAGTTGATCGGGCAGTATGGATCGGCGGACGCCGTCCTCGCCCATGCCGACGAACTGACGCCCAAGCTGCGCGACAGCATCAAGTCCTTCGCATCGCAAGTGCGAATCACTCGCCAACTCGTCACCCTGCGACGTGACGTGCCGATGGAGTTCGACCTGAGCGCCTGCGCCGTGTCGCGGATCAGCACCCACCCCGTTCGCCGAATCTTCAGCGAGCTGGGGTTCAATCGGCTGCAAGAGACGTTGGAGCTGATCGAGGTCGAATGTGCCGCCAAGAGCGGCGACGCACCCGCCCGATCAACGCCGACATCGGGGCCTACGAATCCTGGTTTCCTGTTTGCCGACGATCCGGCCGAGGAACCTCGTTCGCGTTCCGCGGCGACGGCGAGTCGTCCCCCCACCTCCTCCCCGGAAGTTCGCGGGAGTTCCCGCGACTCGCTTGCCGCGGAGGTTGGAAGTGCGCGACCGGCGCACGCGACGGCCAACTACACGCTCGTCGACAGCCCGGACGCGCTCGACGAATTGGTCCGCCGCCTCGTGGACCAGCCGCTTTTCGCGTTCGACACCGAAACAACCGGCATCAATCCGGTGGCGTCCCAACTGGTGGGGCTTTCGGTATCGTGGCGTGCGGGAGAGGCTTATTACCTGCCGGTCCGGGCGGCGGTCGGCGACGTGCTGCCGATGGCCCAGTTCATCGAACGACTCAAGCCCGTCCTTGAGAATCCCCGGATCGGAAAAGTCGGACACCACGCCAAGTACGACATGGTCGTCCTCCGCCAGGTCGGCATCCGCACGCAAGGTCTGGCGTTCGACACCTTGCTGGCGAGCTTCGTGCTCGATCCGCTGCGGCGATCCCATTCGCTGGATTCGCTGGCCGCGGGTTTGCTCGGACACGACATGATTCCGATCACCGACCTGATCGGGAAGGGCAAGAACCAGCTCACGATGGACTTGGTGGATACCCGTCGCGTGTGCGAATATGCGGCGGAAGACGCCGACTACACCT
>JBBTCJ010000138.1:0-14900 GCA_038043285.1 Planctomycetota bacterium
AAGACACCGCTCCATGCTGTCGCGGTTCTGATAAAAGGCCGGGCCACTCCCTCACCTGTCTGCGTGTGGGCACGCACAGGCAGGCGGTCGCGGTACAGATGAAGAAAAGACACCGCTCCATGCTGTCGCGGTTCTGACAAAAGGCCGGGCCACTCCCTCACGGGCCACTCCCTCACGGCCGCGGTACGGATGAAGGAAAGAAACCGCTCCATGCTGTCGCGGTTCTGATCGGCGCCTCACCTGATCGGCGCTGCACCTCTTTTGAGGCTTCGGACGGGTATGAACCGGACCAACAAAGAGGGACCAACAAAGACACGGGAAGCACCTCAGACGACAGCCGCCGGAAGTGTCACGGACCCGCCGTGGCCGGAGGTTTCGCCGGGGAACTCCTAAGCAGCGCGGGTCTCCCAACGACAGCCGACGATCGTCCGTTGGCGGGGATCATGGTATCTCGCGTTCAATCGCGTCCAGCACCGGATGAATCGAGGCCTTCGGCAACGTGGACATCGAGGCGCGATACCCGTCAAGCCCGTCGATGAACTCGTCCATCGCTCCGCCGGTCAACCGTCGCAGAGCCTTCCCCGCTCCAAGTTTCTCGACGTGCCGCGCGTTGAGAATCTGTTCATACTGTTGCGCAATCGGAATCAACAGCATCGGCTTCTCAAAATGCAGGCACTCGCACACCAGGCTATGCCCCGCCGATGTCACCACACCCGCACAACCAGCCAAGTCGTCGAGGAACGCGTCCGCCTCGATCGGACGGAACTCCACGTGTTTGCGTCGCCCCTCGATTCCAAAACCGTAGGCTCGGATCGGCAGGCGGTCGAATTTTTCCAGTTCCTCGCGCATCGCGTCGTTCTCGCCGCCGGCGCCCTTGTAGGCCAACAGAAAACCGCCGTCCCGCGGCTGCTTGGCGTAAACGTGAGGGCGAAGAATCGGATTGACCAGGGTTGTCGGATGGTAACGGATTGGCGCCTGGATGAAGGTGGTGATGAGGTATCGCTTCGCGCCGCCGTAATACAGCCGGACGGTCAGGTACGCATTCATGATGTCCCGCCAGAACCCCGGCGGGTGATCGACCTCGCAGTGAGTCAACAGATGCTGGTTGTCCAGGCTGACGTACGGAATCCCGAACCGCCGGGCCCAGAAGGCCGCGAACGGTTCAAAGTCGGTAATGACCAGGTCAGGCTCATAGGACCGCAACAACGACTTGACCGCCTGGTTTGACGGTCCCATTCCCGACCACGCCCGCCGGGCGTTGTGGACCAGGGTTTGCCACGGTTCAACCCTTCCCTGGTTGTAGACCGTGAACAAACCAAAAATGTGATGCAGGCGATCCGGATAGTGCGGCTCCAGGTACCGGGTCGTCTTGTCGCAAGAAAGGAAGCGAACGTCGTGCCCACGGGCAAGCAAACCGGCCCCCACGCCGTGCGCCCGCACCGCGTGCCCGTACCCGTCGCCCGAAGCCGCATAGAGGATTCGCGCCATGGATCACAGCATCATCGGCGACGGCGCCCAAGACAGGCCGTGCACCCCGTTGCCCAGTGCATCCCCAAAAAACCAAAGGTACGACGTATACACGAACGCCCACGCCCGACGGCGAATTACCGGCTCCGAAATGGCCATCACGCTCATGGCAGGTTCCAAGTTTGAGGTTCAGGCAGGGGCTCTTCCCGCGCTGTGGTAGGCTTGGGGCAGAATTATAGCGTTGAACCGTGCCGCCACAACCGCCAAGCGTCCCATAATCGTTGAGACCCATAGTGAAGGACCGCCGCGCGTGCGAGCAACCGCGGGCGCTCAGGCCACGCCGCAAGGCCCTCCCGTGCTTCGGGAGAACCCCGGGCGGTCGACCCCGAGGCGCGGACCGTGGGCTTGGGCCAGGAACACTTGCATCGTTCGATCCCGCTGTTGAGGGGTCATCAGGCTTCGACCTCGCGGCGAGTCCGGCGGCGGGCAGGGGCCGGCGTACGCTGAACGCTCACGCCCTTCTCCACGGACGCAGCCCGCCGCGCGTCGGGTGTGTTCGTCTTGCGTACCACCGGTCGACGATGCACGGGGACTTCGATTCGTTGAACGCCGCGAAGGAACTGTCCGGTCATCGACCTTTCCGACTCCGCGATGGCCTTCACGCCTCCCTGAGCGACGACTTCGCCGCCGCGGACCCCCGGACCCGGACCGAAGTCGATGATCTCGTCGGCCGTCCGCATGGTCTGCTCGTCGTGCTCGACAACGATGACGGTGTTGCCCAGATCTCGCAGCCGGCAGAGCGAATCAAGGAGCTTACGGTTGTCCCGGGGGTGCAGTCCGATGCTCGGTTCATCGAGGATGTAAAGGACACCGACGAGTCCCGCTCCAATCTGGCTGGCCAGGCGAATTCGCTGCGACTCTCCTCCCGACAACGTCGGCGCGGTTCGATCCAGCGACAGGTACTCCAACCCCACGTCGCAGAGGAAGGTCAGCCGCCCGCGAATCTCCTTCAGCACGTCCCGCGCGATCAACTGCTCCGTCGCCGTCAGTTCAAGGCTTCCGAAGAACCCACGGGCGGCGGTCACCGACAGGGCGCAGACGCCGTCGATGTTTCGGCCGCCGACGCGAACGGAGAGCGCCTGGGCGTTGAGCCGAGCGCCTCCGCAGGTCGGACAGACCGACTTCCGCATGAACTTCTCGTAATACTCGCGGACGAAATCGGAGTTGGCTTTGCGATACTTCTCGCGCAGATCGGCGAGCACGCCGCCGAACTTCCCACCATGCCGCCGCGTCCCGGCCCGCGACCGCCATTCAAAGGCGACGTGCTCCTCTCCGAGACCGTGGAGCAGGGCGTCGCGGGCGCATGGGGGCAGTTCCCCCCACGGTTGCTCGATGTCGAAGCCGACCTTCTTGGCCAGGCCGCGATAAATGTGCCGTCGCCACCGTCCCATTCGCCCCCAAAAGCGCATCGGATCGACGGCGTACTTGAAGAATGACTTTGTCGGATCGGGAACCAGCAGCTCGGGGTCGAAGTCGAAGGTCATGCCCATACCGTCGCAAGTGAGGCACATTCCCTGGGGCGAATTGAAGCTGAACAACTGCGGCGATGGTGGCTCAAAACTGAGGTCGCACTTTGGACAAGCATAGTGAGACGAAAGAAGAAGCTCCGTTCGCGGAACCACCGGCGTCCGCACGCGCAAGTCGGCCGATCGGCGCGAACCTCTCTCGCCGGAGGGGAGGAGGAGCGAGGACTCCTGTTCGTGGTTGATAGGCATCGTTGAGGAGGCGCGTACTTCGATCGCGTGCTGAAACCCCCTCGCCCCGCCCTCTCCCCCTGAGGAGGAGAGAGGTTTGGCGCTGCGCGCTTCGTCGTTTTCACCGACCGGCTGTACGATCAGCG
Organism: Planctomycetota bacterium; assembly: GCA_038043285.1. Classification (GTDB taxonomy): domain Bacteria; phylum Planctomycetota; class Phycisphaerae; order UBA1845; family UBA1845; genus JBBTCJ01. The sequence goes on from JBBTCJ010000138.1 coordinate 3,368, forward strand.
TTCCGTCACCGAGTTTGAGGGCATTCTCCACCGCCTCGGCAAGCCGCGATCGTGCCGCGGGAGAAACGGTCAGCCGATCCACAACGATCTCGATGCGGTGTCGAAGGTTCTTGACCAGTTCCGGCGGGTTGGAAAGCTCGATCAGGCTGCCGTCGACCCGCGCGCGAACGTAGCCCCGGCGCATCATTTCCGCGAAGAGATCGCGGTATTCACCCTTCTGCCCCCGGACGACGGGGGCGAGAACCATGGCCTTCGTCCCGGGCGGAACTTCCAGGATTCGAGCAAGGATCTGCTCCCGCGATTGGGCCGAGATGGCGTCGCCGCATTGGGGGCAGTGCTGACGCCCTACCCGGGCGAAGAGCACGCGGAGGTAGTCGTGAATCTGGGTGATGGTTCCGACGGTGCTTCGCGGGTTCCATCCGCTCGACTTCTGCTGGATCGAAATCGCGGGGCTTAGCCCCGTGATGTGATCCACGTCGGGCTTGGCCAGTTGGCCGAGAAACTGGCGGGCGTAGGAGCTTAGTGATTCGAGGTAGCGCCGCTGCCCCTCGGCAAAAAGGGTGTCAAAGGCAAGGCTGCTCTTCCCGCTTCCTGAAACGCCTGTGAAGCAGACAAGCTTACCGCGGGGAACCGACAGCGACACGTTCTTGAGGTTGTGTGTGCGGGCGCCTTTGATGGTGATGGTGGTCGCTTCCACGGATCGTGTTTTCGGCGGAGCCGCCCTCCGTTGGAGCGAGTCGGCGCGCACCGGGCCGGGCGCGCAGCACGACATCGCCGTTTTCTAATCAGAGCCGGGAGCAAATGCTCGTAGACCCGGTCAGGAATGTCACCGGGCTTGCCCGGCGTTCCGCTCTGCATCGCGGCTTCGCGCATTCCCGGCGCGTTCAGCGATGCGCGCGTGCAAGTAGCGAGTCTTGCCCCGGTCGCTACCCGCCGACGGTGCGAGCGCGGTCGGTCATCGCACTATGGGTTTCGACCAGGACACGCCTAGCCGCAGCCCTTCTTGCTTCACCCGCCGCCGAAGCGACGCACCATCAGGAAGATGGTCACCGCCGCCGCCAGTCCGATGAGAATCTCTTGCCACCCCATCGATGAACTCCCTATCGCCTCATCGTCGCGGTCACGGCGAGCCGACGACCCTTCGCGCCGCGGTCGTTCACGTCCATTCGACTTTCCGCATTCACCATTCTTCACTCGCCGGTCATCATAGTCCGATAGAAACCGACCGGCAAACAGTGGCTTCGTTCGCCGGTCGATGCACAGTCAACCCGCTGCGTCGGATCGTACGATAACCCTACCGACCCCCGCGGATTCCCCGCGGCAGGCGTCATCAACCACGAGGCAGGACCGCATGAATCCGCTCAAAATCGGCAACGTCGTACGCGTGGACGCCAACCGCGTCCAGGTCGTCCTCACGGTCAAGAATCTCAACCTGGAGCACGACGGCCAGACGTTCCGCGTCGGACAGCTCGGAACCTACGTCACCGTCCCCATGGACAGCCGGACGCTGGTCGGATTCGTGATGGCCGCCGGGCGTCAGGAGGTCACGGTGGTCGACGTCGAGCCTCAATTGATGATTGACGTTCAACTGCTGGGCGAAATCCACGCGGGACGGTTCATTCGCGGAGTCAACGCCTATCCGATCATCGGCGACGACGTGTGGGTCGCCAGCGGCAAGGACTTCGACGCTATATTCGGCAGCTTCGACCAACTACTCGCCGGCTCCAAGCACCCGCAGAGCTTCACCCTCGGCAAGTTCGCCCTGAATCCCGAATACAGCGTCAAGATCCTCGGCACGGAGCTGCTGGCCAAGCACGTCTCCCTCCTGGGAAACAGCGGCAGCGGAAAGAGCTGCACGACCACGAAAATCCTCCAGGAGATCATGGACCTCAACCAGGCGCAGGTGGTGCTCTTCGACATGCACGGAGAATACCGCACCGCGTTCTCCGACGAGGAGGGACAACTGAACGCCAACGTCACCTACCTCGGCGTTGACGATCTCGTATTGCCCTATTGGCTACTGAAATACGAGGAAATCGAAGCTCTCTTCCTCGACCGTTCGAACCCCATGCACGTCAGCACGCAAATCTCGTTCCTGCGGTCCGCGCTGATGGAGTTCAAGGAGGACGCCGCCGAGGAACTGGGCCTGAGCGCGGCGCTGACCCTGGACACGCCGATCTACTTCTCCCTGCAACGGCTGAAGACCTACGCGGAGAATCTCAACGACGCCCGTTATGTCCTCAATGACGACCACCTCGCCTTCAGCCAACTTTCGTTGCGTTCGCTGGCGGTCGACGAGCAGCAGAAGCTCATGCGCCAACAGCGTTGCCAGTTCAACCGCGGCAATCCACAGGGGGAAACCCCGCACCCCCTCTACCACGGCAAGCTGATCGGCCTGATTGATCAGATCGACACCAAGTTCAACGACCGCCGCTACGAGTTTCTGCTGAAGCCTCTGGAACACGGCCTGAAGTCACGTTACTTCCGCGATCAGATCGCCAACCTCGGCGGCTCCCAGCAGGCGTCCGGTCTGATGAACCACCTGATCAAGCTCCTCACCGGGCGGGTCGAACCGCGAAGCAATCTGACCATCATCGACCTCTCGGGCATTCCGTTCGAAATCGTTGATATCGCCGTCGCGGTCCTGACGCGGCTGATGTTCGACCTGAACTTCTGGACCCCGACCGCGCAACGGCATCCCACCCTGCTGGTCTTCGAGGAAGCGCACAACTACATCCCCCGCGTCGCCCAGGAAAAGTCCTTCGCCAAGACCGCCGTGGAACGGGTGGCCAAGGAAGGGCGAAAGTACGGCGTCAGCGCCATGGTCATTTCGCAGCGACCATCGGAACTTTCCGAAACCGTGCTCGCGCAATGCAACAGTTTTGTGGTCATGCGCCTCAGCAACCCCGAAGACCAAAAGTACGTCGCCAAGGTCGTCGGCGACCATTTTGCCGGCGTCATCGGCATGTTGCCGGTGTTGCGCCCGGGCGAGGCGTTCGTCATCGGCGACAGCGTCCTGATGCCCATGCGGACCCTCGTGGAGATGCCGTCGCCACCGCCGCGAAGCAGCAACCTCGACTTCTTCAAACTGTGGGCCGCCCCCGCCACCAACAACGACCTCGACGAGGTCATCAACCACTGGCGAAGGCAAGATCGCAAGCTGCTCGACTCCGACTGGCTGGCCCAGGACACGCGCGCCAACGACGCAGCCTCAAAAACCGCCGCAACGCCCGCCGGAACACCCCCCCACGCGGGACCGCAGCAACCTGCAAAACCAGGGGCCGCCCCGCAGCGTTCTCCCGTTCCTCCGCGTGGACCGGCGCCTTCGATCAGTTGGCCCAAGGCGCCGAGCCGACCGGCAGCCGCCTCGCGCACCGGCGCCCAACCGCCGGGCCTGGGACGGTAGCTTCGTCCGGAAATGGCTCGCCACGCGTACCGCGCGAGGCCCCGTGAGAATTTGCCTCGCCGGACCGTCCGGCGGACCAGCTCCACTTTCCACGTCCGATCGTTCCACTTAGCATCGTCGTCGCCAGAGCGAACGGATTCCTGACGGCCGGAGCAGACGAGGTGCAGACATGAGACGATCCAAACGCGCAGCATGGGCGACCCTACCCATCTGGTTCGGCGCCACCATGGTCCTGGCCCAGCAACCCGTCCGCGATCACGACATCGTAGCCGAGGACTACTTCTCGATCGGCGTCATCAACGGTGCGAACCTGTCCCCCGATGGGCGATTGGCCGCCTACGCGGAGATGCGCTGGGAGCCTCCAGCCGAGCGGCGTAACACCGACCTGTGGATCGTCGACGTCAAGACCAAGGAGCTTCGGCGGCTGACGTTTGATCGTGCCAACGAAAGCGTGCCGCAATGGAGCCTCGACGGAAAGTTCCTGTACTACACGGCCGGGTACAAACGTGCAGGCGAGGATAAGCCTCCCTATGACGGAAAGAACCAGGTCTGGCGGATTTCCGCCGACGGCGGGGAACCGCTCGCGGTAACCCGGATCAACGACGGCGTGGGGCTTTTCGACCTCGCTCGTGACGGCAAATCGGTCTATTACACCGTCACTTCGGAGCAGACCGAGGACGAATGGAAAGACATGCGCGGCTCGTACAAGGAGCTTCAATACGGCCACGGGGTCACGAAGTTCGGCCAGGTCTGGCGTCTCGATCTTTCCAGTTGGCGGACGGAAAAGCTCGTCGACGACAAGCGGGTCATCAACGCGCTGAAGGTCTCCCCCGACGGCCGGCGAATCGCCACGCTCACCACGCCCGACGAAGAGCTGATCCACATGGAGGGCTTCTCGCGCGTCGACGTCTACGACACGCAGACCAAGAAAGTCCAGAGTGTAACCAAAGAGGATTGGCGCAAGGAGCATCCCTCGCCTTACGGCTGGTTGAACGAACTCTCGTGGTCGGGGGACGGGTTGGCCCTGGCCTTCTCGATCGCCTTCGACGGACATCCCGTACGTCTGTACGTCGCCGAGTGGCTCGGCGAGGAGCCGCAGGTCACTGAGCTTTCCGCGCCCAAGGGCGTCTCCGTTCACGCGGGAACGCTGCAATGGCGGGGGAAAACCCGCGATCTATGCCTGACCGGCGAGGAGCGGGCCCGCGCTCGCGTCTACGCCCTCACCAACGTCCGTAACGGGAAAGCAGCCGCCGACAGCGTTCTTACCTCCGGCGAAGTGACCGTGGACTCGTTCAGCTTCAGCGAATCCGGCGAAGCCTTGGCCGTCGTCACCAGCACGCCGACCGACCCGCCCGACGTGTACACGGTCGGCAAGGACGGCGGCCTCGACCGGCTCACCAAGGTCAATCCGCAGGTCGATCAGTGGAAGCTGCCGCAGATTCAACTCGTGCAGTGGACAGCGCCCGACGGACAAGAGGTCGAAAGCATTCTGGAACTCCCGTTCGACCACAAACCGGGCGACAAGCCGTTGCCGATGGTCGTCGAAATCCACGGCGGTCCGACGTCGGCGGTGCTTTATCAGCTTCAGTTCTGGATCTATGGCCGAACGCTCATGCCGGCCAAGGGTTACGCACTGCTCAGCCCGAACTACCGCGGCTCCACCGGCTACGGCGACAAGTTCCTCACCGACCTCGTCGGCCAAGAGAACGACGTCGAGGTCAAGGACATCCTCGCCGGCGTCGATGCGATGGTGCAGCGCGGCATCGCCGATCCCGACCGACTCGGCGTCATGGGTTGGAGCAACGGCGGCTTCCTCACCAACTGCCTCATCACGCAGACCGACCGCTTCAAGGCCGCCAGCAGCGGCGCGGGAGTCATCGACCAGGTCATCCAATGGGGAACGGAGGACACTCCGGGACACGTCATCAATTTCATGGCCGGCGGACAGCCCTGGTCGAAGATCGAGGAGTTCCGCTCCGCCTCGCCGCTCTACAACCTCGACAAGGTGAAAACGCCGACGTTGATCCACGTCGGCGAGAAGGACGAGCGCGTACCCGCCGCCCATGCCCGAACGCTTTTTCGCGGATTGCGGCAATATCTCAACGTCCCGGCGGAGTTGATCGTCTACCCCGGCGAGGGACACGGATTGACGGTCTACAAACACCGCAAGGCCAAGATGGAATGGGATCTCGCGTGGTTCGACCGGTACATCATGAAGAAACCAACGGAAGCCCCACCGAACCCGACCGAGAAACCAGCGTCGCAGTAAGATCGCCTGAGATTGGGGCACTTCCCGGTTGTCCGTAGCGTCGCCCTTCATGGGCGGCGCGGGGGTTGAATGCCGTGAGGAAGCGCCGCGGACGATCCGCGACGCTACCCAGGAAAGCAATTATGACTTCCGGCGTCAATCGTTTGAACTCGCTAAGGCCGTGCGCGACCTCGCGGAGTTTTGGAATCGCCGCCGAGTCTTCCGGATGTCTTGCCGTCGCGGCCGTCATCGTCGGGATCGCCCGCGGCATGTGATCGCGGGATGTCCGCCTGGCCCGCGCAGTGCTGCATCTTGCCCACGTCGCCGGGTTCCAATACGCCCTCTTGCTGAAGATGATGAGCTGCCTCACCCGTGCATCGGACAAACTCGCCGTGGTTTTCTGCTGCGCGTTCGCAATCCACGATCATTTCGCCCAGGGAACATCCGCCGTTGCCTACGGCATCCAAAACGCCCGTCGCGCACCCATCAATGGTCATTTCGCCGACCAGCGTCGTGTGCCTGCATGGATCCTCGACGTCAACCACGCCGTCGTGGTCGCTGTCGATGGCATCGGTGCGAAGCTCCCAGAACAGACCGGACCGCGGCTCCGGCGGTTCGTTCGCAACCGCAGTAGATCCGCCCATCGGACCGACGGCGAATAGGGCATGCCTGCTATTGTCGTACGTCACCGCCCTGGCTGACCCACCCAAACCGGAATTCTCACGCCAGGTGTCGCCATCCCATTCCCAGAACTCGTCGGCCCAGCCCGTGGTCGAAGAGACGGTGTAGAGCATGACGGTCACGTTTCGCGCCAGATCAAACGTCAAAGCGTACTGAAACGGATAGGACGTGGGTGAATTCGCAGGGCTTCGTATCGTCCAGCGTGTCCCATCCCACTCCCAAGTCTGCGCTTCAGTGCTCGGATCGAAACATACCGTGACGTTCCGACATGTGTCGTAGGCGATCGCCTGATTCCCACGACGCCGGTCGAACACGGGCCAAAGCGGTGGTCCATCGCTGGATCTCCAGCTCCAGGTGTTGCCCTCGAACTCCCATGTCGTCATGCGTGAATAAGTGTCGTCGGAAACCTGTGCAATGATCACACCACGAGCCGAGTCATATACGGCGTTGTATGCTGCGTACGGGGGATATCCCACAGCCAAGAGCATCCATTGTACGCCGTCCCAGGCCCAAGTTTGCACGCCGGACGCGTCGCTACCCCACCCGGCCAGGATCGACGCGCGGCGAGAAGCGTCGTAGGCCAGGGCACAAGGCGGATATACGTCGGGAACGCCTGACACACGAATCCGCCAGACGTTCCCATCCCACTCCCAGGTTTGAGCGGATGCATGGCTGTCCCAACGGGGGCTGTACAGCACGACAACGTTTCGATCCGAGTCAAATGTCATCACGGGCGGAGGAAAGTATCTCACCGGAGCACCATCGCTTCGCGTTGCCCACTGGCTACCGTCGAACTCCAGCAACCGTGCCGGACCTCGCGGGAAACCAACCTCCCCCGTGGCCAGTAGAACCGCACGCGACCGGCGGGAGTCGTAGATCATGGCGTGGGTCGCACTGACGCCCTCCGGTCGCAGCTCGGGCCGCTGGATCCATCGCTGCCCGTCCCATTCCCACGGAGCGAGGTCTGGTCCATTGCTCGTCGTCCCGCCCAGAAGGAATGTCCGCCCCGTAGTCGGCAAGAACGTCATCGTCGGCAAGTCGCGCGGCGCTGGACCATCCGTTGAACGAAGCGCCCACGTCGTTCCATCCCATTCCCAAGTTTCTCCGAGACGTTCGTTTTCGCCGTTTCCTCCGAACGCGACGCACACACCGCGAGCGGAGTCGAAAACCATGCCATGGCCCGAACGGGCCGGAGGTTCCGCAACTTTCCTCTCGGTCCAACGGTCGCCGTCCCATTCCCAGGTATCGCCCAATCGCGCGGAGTCGTCCGTGCCGCCGAACAGGACCGTCACATGCCTGCGAGAGTCGTACGCCATCGTATGACCGTATCGCGGACTGGGCCCAGATGTCGCTCGCAACGACCACGTTCGCCCGTCATGCTCCCAGGTGTCGCCGATTGGCCCTCTCCATTCGTAGGATTCAACGTAGCCGCCAAACAGCACCGTTCTCTGACGACCAGCGTCGTACGCCAGCGCGCCCCACCGTCGGGGTCGAATTTCCGGCGAATCCTGGCGAACATAGGTCGTCCCGTCCCAAGTCCACGATTCCGAAACCAGATTCGCTTGACCGCTGCCGGAAAAATTCACCGTGCCGCCGAAGATTATCGCCGCGCCGCGGGCCTCGTCGTAGGTCATGGCCATTCCGTTAGTGGTCCAAGGTGGGGATCGGTCCACCCACCCAACCTGCGCCGCGGCCTCACCAGCCCATGAAAGGGCAATCCCTGTGGCGAACAAGACGCTCCACGGGGTGTCGAACGCACGTTGGCATGGCAACATGGGGACTCTCCCTGTCTCGGACAAGAAACCGAGGCGACAGCGCCTCCGTCATTTCTATAATGTTAAGACGCGCATGTGCCGGGGTTGGCAGGGAAAAAATTCGATTTTTTTTTGGCAATCCGGACGCGCGGCTGACGGCGACATTGCCTCGAACAATGATGAGTACGTCACACAAGCATGGCGACAGCCTTGCAGCTCCGCTCCGGGGAATTGTCGCGCCCGTTGAGCTAGCCGGCGGATGGATCGGTCAGGTCGTGGCGCGGCCGGAGGGCTGTGGCGACGTCGGATCGTCCGGCATGTTGCTTCCGACGCTTCCCACCTGGTGTGAATGGCTCAGCCGGCTCGCTGTCAACGCGGACGCCTTGCCCGGTTTTGCAACATTGAAGTATTCCGGCGCGAGTATCGTCTGCCGCGCGCGAATCGACGTGCCGGGCGATGGGCGCTCACTTGCAGGAACCCATCCGCTAGACCCTGCATCCGTACCGCGACCGTCAGGGAGCGGCCCTTCCTGGCTCCCAACAACAGCCGAGGACACGAACGCCGCCGATCAACACAACCACGCCCCGGTGAACCCGCACACCGCAATCGAAGTTGTCTGCAAGCGCTCGCAACCCAAACCCGGTCTGGAGCGATTTCTCGCCGCCTTACGGTCGTCGCGGGCGCAGCGAAACTTCGCCCAATCGCGGCAGCTGCTTGATGCGGGCGTAGCGACGGCCAAGCCGCTCGCGTGGATCACCCAGCGCAGCGGCTCGCGAGCTTCGTGGTTCGTGGCCGAATTCGTGCCCGGTCTTGCGGACCTCGATCGGATCGCGATGGCGACATTCCCACGCCTGAGCGGGCACGAGGCCCGACAAGTTCGAAGCGGACTATCGCTCGCGGTTGCGGAACTGCTGCTCAGCCTCCGTCGCGCCGGGCTGCACCATCGAGACATGAAGGCCTCGAACGTTCTGGTGTCGGAGGCGGACCTGGGCGCTTCGCAGCCGCGATGCGTCCTGCTGGACCTCGACGGACTACGCCGCGCCGGTCGCTGGCGGCGCAACGAATGGCGTCGGCCGCTGGTACGGTTGGCGGCTAGCCTGCACGACTATTCCTCCGTCAAGCGAAGCGACTATCTGAGGTGCCTGCGCCGCTACGCATCGGGAATCGGCCTGCTGCCCGACAAGGTTCCCGCGTTGTTCCGCTCTCTTGCCGACGACGCGCGGCGGTACGCGGAGCGATCCAGAACCCGCAATCACGACAAGCTCGACGGGTACGCGGGGACGAGATCGGAGTAAGTCGGCCACGCTCACCAACTTGTCACTCCGCCATCGCGGGGATTTTTCCGGCCTTTTCGAGCATTTCCAACACCACGACAGCCGCCTGCTGCGGGGAGAGTTTCGAGGCATCCAGAACCAGTTCAGGATTTGTCGGCGGCTCGTACGGATCGTCTATGCCGGTGAAGCCTTTCAACTCCCCGGCACGCGCCTTCTTGTAAAGCCCCTTCGGATCGCGTTCTTCGCACACCCCGATGGGCGTGTCGACAAAGATCTCGAAGAAGTCGCCCGCTCCGATGGTCTTTCGCGCGGCGTCGCGGTCGGCGCGATACGGGCTGATGAACGACGTCATGGTGACCAACCCCGCGTCCACGAAGAGTTTTCCCACCTCTCCGATACGGCGGATGTTCTCCTGGCGGTCCTCCGCCGAGAACCCAAGGTTCTTATTGAGTCCGTGACGGATGTTGTCCCCGTCGAGCACGTACGCCAGATGTCCTCGCTGCACCAGCGCGTGTTCCACCGTGTAGGCGATGGTGCTCTTGCCGGAAGCGGAAAGGCCGGTAAACCAGATCAGCGCGCCCTTTTGTTCAAGCATGCTTTCCCGCTCCGCCCGGCCGACGTGTCCTTCGTGCCATGTGATGTTCGTTGCCTTGATCTTGGTCACTGACTCTGCTCCGTGTTGGTAGGCAAGCGCAACCTGCGACGCCGCGTCGCGCGTTGCAACGGCTCTCTCGTGGCGTTGGAAACATCCCCAGTTCGACGCCACCCCCCCCGCGGCCCAGTTCGAGTCTTGGGCCTGCCCGTTGGCGAGAGCACGAGTATAGGAAGGCCCCTTGCAGGATACAACGTCCGGCTGCGTTGTGGATGCTCCGATAATCCGCGCGGGGTTGCGTTACTTTCCGGAAGCGCGACCGGCGATCTGAAGATGCGAAGCCCTGCCCAATGCCGCTTCCTTGCGGCAGAGGGTCTTTTCGATTTGTGCCCAGCGGCGACGGGCCTCGCCGTCCACGAGAAGCTCGCGGTGACTCCGCATCGGTAGAACGGTCTTGCCGACCAGGTCAAGCACTTCGAAACCCGATCGGTTCATCAGTTCGCGCAGCTCCTCCGGGGAATAGGTGGTGATCTCGAACTGCTCCGCCGCGTCCTTGGTCAGCCAATGGGTGCGTCCCGATCGAAGAAACTCGGCCAACTCCTCCGCATCGCCGCGCTTCAGATGGAAGTCGATTGTGGTCAGCTTGTTATCGAACGTGGCCGTCAGAACGCCGCCCGGGGCGAGCGCCTTGCGGATTTGCTTCATGGCCGTCGGTGGCGAACTGGTGCATCCGATCGGGTCGCCGAGCGCGACGGCCATCGCGGCCCCGCCCTCCGGCAACATCGACAAATCGCACAGGTCGGCCTGCACGAAGCTCGCTCGACGAGCGCCGCCCTGTTCGTCGACCTTCGCCCGCGACTGGTCGAGCATCCGCGCAGAGATGTCAACGCAGACGACGCGATAGCCGCTCTTGAGCAACTTGGCGGCCCATTTCCCCGTTCCACAGCCAAGATCCAAGACCGTCGCGTTGGCGTCGCGCGGAAGGAACGGCTTGAGGTACTCCCAAGTCAGGGTGTCGTGCCACTGCCAGTATGCGTCTTCGTAACTCGCATCGTACTGGTGGGCTACGCGGTCATGATACTTGTGGACCGCCGATCGCTTCGGTCGAGACATGAGGGCATTGTCGATTGATACTTGTCGATTGTCGATTACCGGACCATCCCAGCGACCCAAGCGGACGGGTTCCCGCACCATCGACAATTGTTGGAACTTTCCGTGCCGAACGGCATCCAACCACCAGGAAGGCCCGCAGCAGCGGACCACCCGCGGACCAAACGGTCGCCGGGTGTACGGCGGCAGTGAGGTTGCAGCCTTGGCGACGGGTCGGAGGATCAGAGATGGAATCGCGGCACAACAAGATCGCGTTGGTCGGTTCGGCTTTGTTGGCCCTCGGCGCTGGGTCGTACTTTGCGCTGTTCCGCGGCGCTTCAACGGCGTCCCCCCAACAGCAGACCCCTCAACTCGCTTCCAGAACGGAGCGGGGCGCCGCCCCGGTCGAACGCCCCAGGACCGACCGTCGAATCGGGGGCCAGGACAGTTTGGTCCGCCCGACGACGCCCACAGAAAGGCGCCCGCCCG